>JBDSHL010000506.1:0-2792 GCA_039918515.1 Saprospiraceae bacterium
TTACCATAGATGGAAATAATATTCTGGAAGTCTACAATACCATACAATCTATTGCACATGATATTAGAAATAATCCCAGACCCTTTCTCGTAGAATGTATGACTTTTAGAATTCGCGGTCATGAAGAAGCTTCTGGTGTGAAATATGTTCCTAAAGAGTTAATTGAATCATGGACCGAAAAAGATCCTATTAAAAATTATGAAGATTGGTTGCTTGAAGAAAATTTAATTTCTAAAAATGGAATTGATGAAGTTCATATTCAACTTAAAAATCATATTCAGGAACAAGTAGAAAAGGTATTTGATTGGCCTGAAGTTGTTCCCAACATTGAGTTAGAATTAAAGGATGTTTACAAATCTTATGAATTCAAAGAAGATGAAACAAAAAATTTCTCTACACATAAACTAAGATTTATTGATGCCATCAAGGAAGGATTGGATCAAGCGATGAGTCATCATGATAATTTGGTACTCATTGGACAAGATATTGCAGACTATGGCGGAGTATTTAAAATAACAGAAGGTTTTGTAAAAAAATACGGCAAGCAGAGAGTTCGAAATACTCCAATCTGCGAATCTGGAATAATAGGTGTTGGATTAGGTTTAAGTCTTGAAGGATATAAAAGCATGGTTGAAATGCAATTTGCTGATTTTGTAAGTTGTGGTTTTACTCAAATCGTTAATAATCTAGCCAAATTACATTATCGCTGGAATGAAAATGCAGATGTTGTGATAAGATTACCTTGTGGTGGTGGTACTCAAGGTGGTCCCTTCCACTCTCAGACCAATGAATCCTGGTTTGCACATGTACCTGGATTAAAAATTGCATTTCCTTCGAACGCTTATGACGCGAAGGGATTATTGCTTACAGCAATTGATGATCCGAATCCAGTACTTTACTTTGAACACAAAGCATTGTATCGTTCCATCGAATCAGAAGTACCTGAAGCTTATTATAGAATCCCATTTGGCCAAGCTAATCTTGTTCATACTGGTAATGATTGTTCAATTATTACATATGGCTATGGAGTTATTTGGGCTCAGGAAATAATTCAAAAATTACAAATCAGTGCAGACATTCTTGACCTAAGAACATTGGCTCCTATAGATTACAAATCAATAGACTCAACAGTTCAGAAAACCCATCGTATTATTATACTACATGAAGACACCTTATTTGGTGGAATAGGAGGTGAACTAAGTGCCTATATTAACGAATTCCTTTTTGAATATCTTGATGCCCCAGTGATGCGATGTGCTTCATTAGATACACCCATTCCTTTTACGAAAAATCTTGAGGATCAATTTCTTGCCAAATCAACTCTTGAAGAAAAATTAAAAAAATTATTACACTACTAATATGATAAATCTAGAACAAATAATTGCAGTGAGTTCCAAGCAAAGTTTATACAAAGCCATTACCTCTAAATCAAATGGTTTAATACTTGAAGATCTAAGCAATGGTAAAAATGGTTTTTTCTCTGGAAGATTATTTCAGTTTTCTCCCTTAGATTCCATGGGTTTATACACCCTTTCTGGGACTCTTCCTCTTAAAGAAGTCTACGAAATTTTCCAATCAAAAGAATCCGAAATAAGTATACCAGCTGAAACTGAAAAGGACGAAATTTTAAAAGAATTTTTCTTGAAAGTAATTCCAGAATATGATCAATATAAAGTTCATGCCAAGGATATGAAAAAATGTCTTCGTTGGTATCACCAATTGGTGACTTTAAATCTCATTACAAAAGACTAATATGTTTAATAATAAAAAAGTAATTGTAGTTTTACCAGCGTACAATGCTTCTAAAACTTTGGAAAAGACGATTCAAGAAATTCCTTTTGACATTGTAGATGAATTAATACTTTGCGATGATGCTAGTAATGACGATACATTTCAATTAGCACAATCTTTGAATATTAAGCATGTCATTCGACATGAAAAAAACAAAGGTTATGGTGCTAATCAAAAAACTTTATATCGAAAAGCATTAGAAGAATCTGCTGACATTGTAATCATGTTACACCCAGATTACCAATATACACCTAAACTCATTCCAAGTATGGTGAATATTATTGCGAATGATTTATATCCAGTGGTACTAGCCTCCAGAATTCTTGGTAAAGGTGCCTTACGTGGTGGCATGCCCTACTACAAATATTTTTTCAATCGAATTTTAACTTTGACGCAAAATATTCTTGTAAACTATAAATTATCTGAATATCATACGGGTTATAGAGCTTTTAGCAAAGAGGTTTTACTGTCCATTCAATTTGAATTAAACTCAGATGATTTTGTATTTGACAATCAAATGTTATCTCAAATTATTTATAAAAAATTCAATATTGCAGAAGTAACTTGCCCTACTAAATATTTCGAAGAAGCATCGTCAATAAATTTTCCCCGCTCCGTTAAATATGGATTGGGTGTTTTGCTTTCGTCATGTAAACATTTTTTGCAAAGAATGGGACTGGCTAATTTTAAAATGTATGCTTAGTTGACTTAAACCCGAATTTTAAATTAATAGTAACTATTTAGCCATGTTTTAAAAAATACTCCAGAGGAGTATAATATTTTTAGAGATGGATGTAATCCATCGTTTTTAATGGTGAACGAACTTATTTTTGGCATGAATTTTTGCGATTTTTGCAAAAATCATGACCAAAATATCAACCGACTGAATAGTTACAATTAATAAGGAATACCCCAAAAAGGGTTTCTTTGAGCTTGAATACTTTCTTTTATATGATTGGACAGAAGTGCATTATAATTTTTAATACTTGTTTTCTCCTGTT
>JBDSHL010000507.1:0-5349 GCA_039918515.1 Saprospiraceae bacterium
CTGAACATCAATACTATACCAAAATTTCATTGAATCCAACAAAGCGGAAGTGAATGCGGTATCTATCGGATCATTTATAGCACCATCCAGACCTCCATCTGGACAGACCAGAATTAATCCATTCTGCTGCGCGAATGATACTAATGTGTCGCACCAAGATTGACCATTCCAACGAGAAGTATTTAGCGGATGCAAGGCCAACATTAAACGGTTAGCATGGGATACTTTATAACTTGAAGGAATGTATAAAGAATATTTTTTTGCAGGGTCACTCTGAAAGGAAAAACTAGAATCAATGCGAACCTGAGAAAATAATCCTGTACAATTTAATAAAAAAAATGCAATTAACTTATTCAACTCTTTAAATTTAATGAAAAACTAACAACAACCTCCTCCGTCATAAAAAAATGTTGATTCAGAAACAAAAATATCATCTCTTTCCATTTCCAAAAAATTATTAGCAGTCTTATCACATACTGACATCGGTTGATTTTGTAATAACACATGTCCATTAAGATCATCAAAAAATTCTTCATCTCCGAAGAAAATTGCTGTTCTTCCTGTAAATACGCATGGACCATCAGAAGGCATTTTGTCTTTTATAGCACAGACTTCAACACTTTCAATATAAATTAAATGATCCGTTTTATAATGTTTGGAATCCAATATTCTATAAGGTCGTTTTCCTCTAACCTCTACCGTCCCAAATCCACAATCAGTGATCAACTTAATGTAATCGCTTAAAGGTAATGCTCCACTTAAGCATAATGCGCGAAGTCTTTCATCATTTAGAAGATTATCGGGTATTTTGGATTCACAAGTTGGATCTGACAATACCAATCGCCCTCCAGGTTTAAGAACTCTATACATCTCACTTAATGCCTTTTTCAAGTCATCTAACTTGAAAATATTAAACAAACAATTCTGTGCTGCAACATCCATACTGCAATCTTCAATAGGCAAGTTGAGTGCATCTCCTTTTTTCAATTCAACAAATGATGAATCGAACCATGGATTTAATTTTTCTGCCTCAACAAGATTATCTTTACTAGCTTGCAACATTTCACCTACTGCATCTACTCCGACAACTCCATTTTTCTGTCTACTGAAATAAGCAAACTGCAAAAGTTCCATTCCTCCTCCAACTCCGACATACAGAATTTTTGGATTATTTATAAGATCTCGTGGATGAACAGTACTTCCACAACCATAATTCATTTGCAACATAATGGATGGAATAATAAGCCCTGGAAGCTGCCATACAGGAGTTGTTGTACAACAAAGACCAATGTCAGGTCTCAGAGCTGCTTCCTTATATACATTTTTGGTGGTTTCTAAATAACTCATTTTTCTAATGCTACTAGAATTTTAAAAAAATCAATACATATTAATATAAAGTACAAGTAAAATTATTAATTTCTAAACTAATTTAACTATTAAATGTCTTTATCGTTAAAGATTGCAAAGTTAATTAAACCCACAATTCTTCATGGCAAATATTACTCGATATTTAAATTTAAATTGATGATACATGAAGTAATAAATTTTAGATGGAAAAGGTAATTTATTTGAAAATGCACAAAAAAACCAAAAACCTTTCTTTAAGATCCTTCAAAACTTACTTGCTAATATAAAATGGAATATATTTGCACATCTCCTATCTAAAATAACCTAAATAATTGAATATGAGTAATCATTATTATAATTCATTAGATTTAAAAAAATTCGGTAATATTGCTGAATTTCAGAAGCCTTTAGCTGATAAATTCTTCAGTTATTATGGAGAAGTATTTAATGAAGGAGCCTTAACTGCAAGAGAAAAATCAATCATTGCATTGGCAGTAGCCCATGCTGTTCAATGTCCATATTGTATTGATGCCTATAGTACAGATGCCTATGAAAAAGGATTTAATGAAGCTCAATTAATGGAAGCAATTCATGTTGCTGCAGCAATTAAAGGAGGAGCAGTTTTGGTTCATAGCGTCCAAATGATGAACAAGGTAAAGGAAATTTCAATGTAATTGATGAAATCATTAAATGCTCAAAACCATTTTCTAGCAGTAGCTAAACATCAAGTTGATATTCTTGAAGGTAAAGACATGAATCCCAATTCATTTCAAGAGATTTTAATTCCGTTTCAACAAAAACTCGAAGAGTCCAATCTTTACCCTTTAAGTCCTACAAAAATTAGCATATTCCAAATAAACGTTGGAAAAATGTGCAATCAGACATGCAAGCATTGCCATGTTGATGCTGGACCGGATCGAAAAGAGATTATGACTACTGAAACGATGCAACAATGCCTTGATGTCTTGGCGTGTAATCCATCTCTTCTGACGGTTGACTTAACAGGTGGCGCCCCGGAAATGAATCCTAATTTTAGATGGTTTGTTGAAGAAATCAAAAAATTAAATCGACATATTATTGTTCGTTGCAATCTCACAATAATAAGAGCCAATAAAAAGTATTACGATCTACCTGAATTTTTCAAACAGCATAATATTGAAGTGGTCTCTTCACTTCCATTTTACAATAAAGATCGCACAGATAAACAAAGAGGAGAAGGAGTTTTTGAAGATTCAATTAAGGCTCTACAAATGCTTAATACGGTAGGTTATGGATTGGAAGGAAGTTCGTTAATTTTAAACCTTGTATATAATCCAGCAGGAGCATTTATGCCTCCATCTCAAAGTGCACTTGAGAGAGAATTTAAAACTGTCCTCAAGAAAGATTACGGCATAGTTTTTCATAATTTATTTGCCATTACTAATTTGCCTATAAGTCGCTTTTTAGATTACTTACTTGAAAGTGGAAATTATCAAAATTATATGGACAAATTAATTGAAGCCTATAATCCAATAGCAGCAAGTAATGTAATGTGTAGAAACACTATTTCAATTGGCTGGGACGGGTACTTGTATGACTGCGATTTTAATCAAATGCTTGAAATGAAAGTAGATTGTAAAAATAAACATATTTCAGATTACAATAGTGCTCAATTACAATCAAGAAATATTGTTGTTAATCAACATTGTTACGGTTGTACTGCAGGTGCTGGAAGCAGCTGTGGTGGAGTCGTTATTTAACATGCAGTCAGGAAACCAATTTAGTCAAATCAGATTCTTTTAATTTTTAATTATTGCTTCTTTAAAGACAACCTTATTTGATTTTTGTAAAATAATTTGAACCCAATAAGCTCCATTAGGGTAATCACTTAAATTAAATATCATTTCCTGAATTCCACTGTGAATTGATTTTTCAAGTAAAATAGCTCCATTTATATTCAATAATTTAATTTTCAATTCTTCATTAAATCCAGTTCCCAGATCCAATTTAAATAAGCCCTTAGTAGGGTTTGGAGTGATTTGAAATTTTTGAATATTAGCATTTGTTACTCCTGTAGGAATTACAAATAAAGTATCCGACTTAAAACTTCGGCATCCATTTGAATCAATGACTTCTACCTGATAATAGCCTTTTGATTTCACAATCAAATAATTACTTGTAGAACTTGAATTCAGTTGCCCGTTCAGATACCATATATAAGAAATATATCCTGACGTAGCAAAAATACTATCACCTTTGTTTTTAATTATAGCTGCCATTGGTCTTGGATGAACAATTATGTTCACTGATTTAGAAAGTACGGATTCACAAGATTGCATATTAATGGTCTGAACTTGATAAGAACCAGACTGCTTAACAAATATTCTTCTATCATTAAGATTAGGAACAAGAATACCATTTAAATACCATTGGTAAGTACTGTTTCGCGTATCACAAGCTACAATTAAGGCAGAATCACCATCACAAATTTCAGAGAAAAATACAGGTGTAATACATGCGGTATCTTGACTTTGGCTCTTAATCTTTATCGTTCTACTGGTTGAACATGAACTATAACTAATTGTTACAGTATAAGTCCCAGGATTAAGATTAATAAGATTATTTGTTTTATTACCATTATTCCAAATATAGTTAAGATTACAATTCGGTAGATTACTGATTAAACTGATAGAACCATCCGTTGCACTATCACAACTCGAATGAATAGAATTAATAGTTATATTAAATGAGCAAGTATCAGAAATCCTATATATTGCACCTTCTGAAAGTGCGCACATATAAAGTTCACCCTTTACGTCTTCACCAAAAGATGAAATTTGGTATGTAGCGAATGTATATACTTTTCTGTTCACAAAGCTGTCATTGGAATTCTTGACTATTGCCCAAATATTCCCAGTACAATAATCGGCATAGATATAATTACCGTAAAGATAAGAGCATTCTGAACCGCGATATACATATCCTCCTGTTATGGAGCCTCCACAATTTGGATTGCTTGAATGCATATAATCGACTATTGGAAATATGTAAGTATTCTTTGCATTACATCCGCTTGTATTAAAATCAGCATGACCTTCATAACATCTCCATCCATAATTTTCTCCACCTTTAGAATTGGCTTTTTGAAAATCAACTTCTTCCCAAATATTCTGACCCACATCGCCTATCCACATATCTCCAGTAAGTCTATCGAAACTCCATCTCCATGGATTCCGCAATCCCATTGCCCAAATTTCAGGTAGGTAACTTGAATCTTTAAAAAATGGATTTGTACTCGGCACTTTATATGGATCG
This sequence comes from Saprospiraceae bacterium, assembly GCA_039918515.1. Classification (GTDB taxonomy): domain Bacteria; phylum Bacteroidota; class Bacteroidia; order Chitinophagales; family Saprospiraceae; genus Vicinibacter. The sequence goes on from JBDSHL010000507.1 coordinate 4,642, forward strand.
GTAGTATTAACATCTATTCTTAACATTTTTGCAAGTAAAACCATTCTATTTTGTCCATTTCCCATCGGGTCATTTGCACTTCCTCCGTCTCCTTGTCCAATATATAAGAAACCATCTTTCCCAAAATTCATACAACCACCATTATGATTGGTAAAAGGCTGATTTATTACCAATATAATTTTTTCACTTAAACTATCTATTTCATTTGGATTTCCAGGTAAGAGATTGAATCGTGAGATTATTGTTCTGTTTGCACCATTTGAAATATAATTTACAAAAATATATCCATTCGTTTTAAATTGTGGATGAAAAGCCAGTCCTAGTAGACCTTGTTCATTAGCTCTAGCATTAACTCTATCAGTTATATTTAGAAATGGCGTTGAGACTGTTGTTGTACCATTGACAATTTTTATTTTACCTGCTTGTTCAACTATAAACAATCGATCATCTCCTGCATGAGTTACAAATAATGGCTTGGCAAATCCACTTACAATTTTAGTTAATTTAATTTCATTTTGAGAATACAGATTGTTGCTGTACAATAATCCGATCAACACAATACACTTGATAAATAAAAATTTCATATTTCTTGTTTCTCAATTAAAAATAACCAATTTCTTTCTAAAGATTCTTCCAGACTCATGTCTTGCTACTATAAAGAGAATAGATGAACTAAAACTATAATCTATCTTATAAATATTGTCTTTT
>JBDSHL010000508.1:0-3573 GCA_039918515.1 Saprospiraceae bacterium
ACCCGATAGAATTTATTACACATTTATAGACACCCTTATTACAATTATGGGTGTCACAAAATTGATCAAATATTTATCCTTTGAAGAAAAATCAGATTCGAATTCTCTTCAAGTAACTTTTTCAGAAGTAGGTCAGAACAAAGGTGAATATCAACTTATTCAAAGCAATGCCAATGGAAGAATTTATAAATGGGTTGGTACAGACATCAATACAGGATTACCCTTAGGATCTTATGCTCCATATAGAATACTTATTGCACCTAGGAATCAGACAATCACCTCTGTTGGTTTAGAATACATTAATAAAAATGAAGACAAAGCTGCATTTAAATTTGAAACCAGTTTATCCTCTCTTGATTTAAATAGATTGTCACATGTAAATGATGAAGACAATATAGGAATTGCAGGAATTGTACAAGCAAAAGCACCTGCATTCATTTGGAAAAAATTAAAATGGACCAATGAAGGAAGTTTTGAGATAAATGATAAAAAATTTATTGCCATTAACCCTTATCGCAATCCAGAATTTAATCGCAATTGGAATATTGATTCGCAGACCGGTTTCAACGATAGATTATTAAACTTAAAATCAAAGGTTCAAGTAAATTCTGCACTATCAAGCAACCTTCAGTTTAGTCAATTCAAACGCGATTTAAATTATAAAGGAAATAAATATGAAGCAATATTTGGCTGGCAAGATTCAGTCAATGACTTCCGAATAAAATTTGATTTGTTAAAGACAGATTTGAAATTTCAATCTACACAATATTTCAGACCGGGAATTTATTTGTCAAGAAAAATACTTAAGCATTTCACCATTGGAGCCATTTGGGAACAAGAAAAGAATGAAAGAAAAGATACTTTAAATCAAAGTCTGCTCCCAAGTAGTTTTAACTTCATGGTTTATAACAGTTACATAAAATTTCAAACAATAAAGGACAACTTTGTAAAATTAGATTGGAAAAAAAGAATAGATCAAAATATAGCAAACAATAAATTAAGCCCTTTTAGTATTTCTGATGAATATACCTTAAGCAGTCAGATTAATTCGATTAAGGCTGGAAACTGGGATGTTGCATTTACAGTTAGAAATTTGCAATTTAATGATAACAAAGTCAATGATAGTCTGGGTCAGAATTATTTCCTAGGACAATTAGACCATTCGATTAATTTTAAAAAGAATGCAATCCGATTCAAGACAATCTATGCTCTACAATCCGGGGCAGAACCAAGGACAGAATATATTTATGAAGAAAGAAGACCAGGTGAAGGAAATTTTATTTATATGGATTTTAATCATGACGGAATTCGACAGATTCAGGAATATGTGCAAGTTCCCTCTTCAGTAGATACTGCGAAATACGTGCGAATTCAATTGTTTAATTCCGAATACGTTCAAGCTTATCAAAGTTCAATTACATCAATAATAGGTTTTGATTTAGGAAGGATACTTTCTGCCAAAAAACCAAATAATATATGGAAGAAATTTTCTTATGAATCCCTTTTGAGATTTGTCAATAAAATCAACCCTAATAGTAGTCTTTTAGATCGATTTAATCCCTTCTTAGGTAATAATAAAAGTAGTTTACTTATCACTTTTCAAAAAAACATTAATCAGCAATTATTTTTCAATCGATCAAGTCCAAGATACGAATTAAGTACTTCCTATATAGCTTTTGGAAATCAATTATTACTTGTTTCAGGATTAGAAAAGCGTGAAAAAAAAGAATTGAATACGAAAGCTCGATGGACAATGTTGGGTAAATTAGATTGGATGTTTATCTATAGCATTCAACAAGATATTAGAAGTACGGAATTCTACACCTTACAAAATTATTTGGTACAAAGTAATTCTTATGACCTATCAGGAACCCTTAGGATAAATAGAAATGTAAGAGTTCAACTTGGCAGTAAAATTAAAAATTCGACTGAACAAAACAAGCATTTAGAATCGGCCTTTATTACAGAATTTTATACTCAGTCTCAAATGGCTTGGAAAAATAAATTATCATTGCGTTTGGAGGTGCGATATTTTAAAATAAGTTATATTGGAATGCCTGGAACTGCAGTGGAATACGTTATATTAGATGGGAAGAAAGATGGCAATAATTATCAAAGCGAAATTTCAATTGATTACAGAATTTCTAAACTTATATCTTCGCAATTTTCTTATTCATTTTTAAAATCTTCAAGTTCAGATCCAATCCATACCGCAAGAATTAGTATGAGGGCAAATTTTTAAAATAAGTTTAATGAGAACATAAGTTTAAAAAATTTGTTTAGCAAATCATAACTTATCGACATGAATATCAAAGAAGTTCAATCCATTTATAATCCCCCATCACATCATATGGTTGGAGATGGATTCAGAGTACATAATTTTATTCCCGGTATCAGTGAAATGAGCATGGAGAGAATGGATCCAATTATTATGATGGATTACAATTCTAAATTTTTATTTTCGCCTACATCACATCCAAGAGGAGTTGGAGTTCACCCACATAGAGGTTTCGAAACTATAACTGTTGCGTATCATGGAAGAATAGCGCATCACGATAGCAAGGGAAATTCAGGAATTATACAGGAAGGTGAAGTACAGTGGATGACAGCAGCTTCAGGAATTCTACACAAGGAATATCATGAAGAGGAATTTAGCAAACAAGGTGGATATTTTCAAATGGTGCAATTATGGTTGAATCTTCCAGCACAATATAAAATGTCTGAACCTAAATATCAGAATATTACGCGTGATAAAATTGCAAAATTTGTATTAAACAATAATCAAGGAATCATAGAAATTATTGCTGGAGAATTTGAAGGTCTAAAAGGGCCAGCTTCAACTTTTACCACTGTGAACCTTATGAATGCAAACTTGAAACAAGATGGAATTTGCAAATTCTCGTTCCCTGCACATTACAATACTTGTTTATTGATTATAGAAGGTAGTATTAAAGTGAATGAGAATAAATTGGTCAATCAAGATCAATTTGTTTTGTTTAAGAATACTGGCGAAGAATTCACTATTCAAGCCAATGAAAAAAGTATAGTGCTTATTCTTAGTGCGGAGCCTATCCAAGAACCCATTGCTGCTCATGGACCATTTGTAATGAATTCCAGAGAAGAATTAGTTCAAGCTTTCAATGATTTTCAGAATGGAAAATTTGGTGAATTAGAATAAGGATTATTTGTAACTATTCAGGCATGTATTAAAAATACTCCGGAGGAGTAAAATATTTTTAGCGATGGATATAATCCATCGTTTTTTATGTTAAAGGAAATCGTTTTTGGCATGAATTTTTGCAATTTTTTCTAAAATCATAACAAAAACATTGACCGACTGAATATTTACGATTATTTAGTAGTTCAAATTATTCAATTCTAAATGCTCAACATGAATTTTACTTAAGGATTCAAATGAATAGCCTAGTTCTGAATAATGTTCCAATATCTTAGGAAGACAATATTCAAGATTCTTTTGAGCTTTAAGACTATCGTGGAATACTAAAATTGATCCAGATAGGGTATTTCTAATTACATTTTCATAGCAAAATTGAGGATCCATCAATGGATCAA
>JBDSHL010000509.1:0-6387 GCA_039918515.1 Saprospiraceae bacterium
ATACAATTGGAACTACTCAATGACAACTGTGAAGAAATTTATAATGCCAATGAATCTGGAAATCTATGTATTAAGTTCCCTTGGCCAGGAATTCTTCGCACAACCTATAACGATCATGAAAGATGCAGAACAAATTATTTTTCCCTTTTTCCAAACAAATACTTTACAGGTGATGGAGCTTTAAGAGATGAGGAAGGAAATTATCGAATCATTGGAAGAGTAGATGATGTCCTTAATGTTAGCGGTCACAGAATTGGTACTGCAGAATTAGAAAACGCAATCAATAGTCACCCTTCAGTTATTGAAAGCGCAATAGTATCTTTTCCTCATCCTATCAAAGGAGAAGGAATATATGCTTTTGTCATTTTGTCGACTTCTGAATTGGAACCACCCTCGCTTAAAGAAGAAATACGCATTCAAGTAAAAAGTAAGATTGGCAGTTTTGCCTGTCCTGATGAAATTCAAATCGTCTCTGGACTTCCCAAAACCCGCAGTGGAAAGATAATGCGTCGAATACTTCGCAAAATAGCAGAAGGAAAAGTTGAAGAACTTGGAGATCTCACTGGTCTATTAGATCCAAATGTTGTCCAAATCATTATCAATGACAAAATGAAATCAACAGAGAATTTGTTTTAATTTAACATTTAAATAGTATTGTTTTAAACTAAAACGACTTTTTTGACGTATATTAAATATTCAATTTACACTTTGAAAAAAATATTTGTACTCTGTATATTCCTTTCATTGGAATTTGTTGCAATTTCTCAGGTTAGCCATGATCTTTGGAATAATCTACTTAAACAACATGTATCATCAGAAGGTCTTGTAGATTATAAATCCCTAATTAAAGATAGTTTAATATTGAATCAATATTTAAATCAACTAGAGCGTAGTTATCCACAAGCCAGTTGGTCAGACAATGAAGTAAAAGCCTTTTGGATAAATGCCTATAATGCCTACACTGTTAAATTAATTACGCTTCACTATCCTGTGAAAGGAATAAAGGAAATTGGGGGAAGTATTCCATTCGTAAATTCTACTTGGGACATAAAGTTTATTAAGATTAATGGTGACATGAAAGATTTAAATAATATCGAGCATGGTATTTTAAGAAAGAAATTCAATGATCCCAGAATTCACATGGCTCTCGTTTGCGCATCGAAGTCTTGTCCAATTCTTAGAAAGGAGGCTTATACTGGTGAAAGGCTCAATGAACAATTGGATGATCAAGCAAGAAACTTTTTGAAGAATAGTTTTAGAAATAAAATTACTTCCTCTAATGCACAAATTTCTATGCTCTTTAAATGGTATAAAGGAGATTTTCGCAAAATGGGCGGGGTTAAATCTTTTATCAATAAATACTCAGTTGTTAAGATAACAGACAATACCAAAATATCTCATTTGAAATATGATTGGAATCTCAATGAGTAATCATTAACTCATTAAGGCTAAAGCCTATTTTATTTGGTTATAAAAACCCTAAGCTAAAGCATAGGGTTTAAATTAATTCTAAGTACATCTTTTTAATCGATGCTAAAACTTTAAGGCTAAAAGGCTAGAATAATCTTAACTTTATGTAAGTTAGTCTGTTTCAATGCTCTACATTTGAGATTCCAAATATGGCAGAATTAATTAGATTGTTACCTGATAGTGTCGTGAATCAAATCGCCGCTGGCGAAGTTATTCAAAGACCTGCATCTGTAGTTAAAGAACTGATCGATAATGCCTTAGATTCAGGAGCTTCCTCTATTAAACTACTCATTAAGGAAGCAGGCAAGGAACTCATTCAGGTTCAAGATAATGGTTGTGGGATGAGTACAATTGATGCAAGAATGTCCTTCGAAAGACATGCTACTTCAAAAATTAGAAGCAGCGAGGATCTTTTCAAAATCCAAACCATGGGATTCCGAGGTGAAGCATTAGCTTCTATAGCTGCAGTATCTAGAGTAGAATTGAAGACTAAACGCCATGAAGATGAGATTGGAACACGAATTCTTATCCAGGATTCAAAAGTTTTGAAACAAGAAGCTTGTGCTTGCCTAAATGGTACACAAATTCAAGTTACAGATCTGTTTTATACAGTTCCAGCACGAAAAAAATTCCTTAAATCTGATGCCGTAGAACTTCGCCATATTCATGAAGAATTCATTGCTCAAGCTTTATCGCATCCTGAAATTGCTATGAGTTTCATTCAGTCAGAGAATGAAATGTATAAATGCACATCCGAAGGATTAAAACAAAGAATTTCAAATATTTTTGGCAAAAAGTATGTTGAAAATTTATTGGAAATAAATCAGGAAACAGATGTCGTCAATATCTCTGGATTCATTGGCAATTCAGAAATTATGAAGAAATCAAAAGGCGAACAATTTCTATATATTAACAGAAGATTAATCAAAAGCAATTACCTTAATCATGCTATTTCAAGTTCGTATGATGAAGTTCTCGCCAAACAAGCATATCCTTTTTATGTTCTGTTTCTCAATATCGATCCTTCGCATATAGATATTAATGTACATCCTACAAAACACGAAATTAAGTTCGATGATGAAAGATTAATTTATAATTTTCTTAAAGTCGCAATCAAGCAAGTGCTCGGCAGACAATTATTAGCTCCCGTCTTAGACTTTGAAAATCATTCTCCTGGAATTTCTAATTTATTAACCACAGAAAATCGCAATATTCCAACTTTCAAGACCGGAACATATTCAAGTTCCAACACTTCTTCTAATCAGGCTCATTGGAAGCAATTGGCCTTCCCAAGTGTCTCAAGAGATAAAATTAAACAAAGAGAAGAAGATATTTTTAAAACTATTTCAGATACACCTTCTCCAAAAGAAGAACTTTTCCAAGAAAATATTTCTGATACAAAGACTTATCAACTATTCAGTTCATATATCATGTATGTTTCTAAAGCTGGAATAAGTTTCATTGATCAACAAGCAGCTCATGAAAGAATATTATATGAATATTATAAAAAGACAATAGAAGATAAATCCGTTGTAGGACAGAAACTATTATTTCCTCAGACTATTCACTTGAATAAATTGGATGCGCAGATCCTTTCCAAATTGTTGGATATTCTAATTGGACTTGGAATTGAAATTGAAAGTTTTGGATCTGAGAGCTTTATCATTCAATCCATGCCAGCTATGATGGATGGAAAGTTTGTAGAAAAAGAATTAATTGCAAAATTGATCGAACAATACAAGATGAACTTGGAATTCAATTTTTCTCCAGTTGAGAATGTAGCAAGATCAATGGCCATTTCAAGTTCCATAAAGAGAGGAAAAACACTAGCAGAAGAAGAAATGCTCCAGATAGTAGAACAGCTATATTTATGTCAGAACCCTAACATCAGTCCAAGTGGAAAAAAATGTGTACATTTAATTAAATACGACGATTTTATAAAAATATTTCACAACTAATGCCTCCAATTACCAATTCAGTAAAACATCTTATTATCATAAATGTACTTGTGTTTATGGGGGTGAATACTTTTTTTAGAAATAATGAAGCCATTCCATATCTCGCTTTGTTCTATCCTGAAAGTGAATTTTACAAACCTTGGCAAATTATTACTCATATGTTTATGCATGGCGGAGTGAGTCATTTGCTATTTAATATGTTGTCGCTTTTTTTTATAGGACCATTAATGGAAACATATCTTGGATCCAAGCGTTTTTTGACTTTTTATTTTGTTTGCGGTTTCGGAGGAGCTATTTTGCATTTTATTTTTCAATATTATACCTACCATTTTCTTGGTAACGATTCAGTCTTGTATACTCCAGCTGTTGGCGCTTCTGGAGCTATTAATGGACTATTTATTGGACTTGCTTATTTATTTCCTAATATTGAGATGTATATGATGTTTATCCCTGTTCCAATAAAAGCCAAATATCTTGCTATTGGTTTATTGGTTTATGACTTATTTTCAGGGATGACTGGAATGTCAACTGGAATTGCACATTTTGCACATTTAGGAGGAGCCTTATTTGGATTTTTATTATTGGTTCACTGGAGAAAAGGTAGAAAGGATGTTTAGAGAGATAGTACAAGATTTGAAATATCAAGTGAGGGTCGGAGGATTCTGGGTTAGTATTATTCTATTGTGTGCATTGGTCTTTATAATTATAAATTTCAGTAACTCATACTTCATTATAACTCATCGAGAGGAATTAGGATTTGAGAATCCTATACTAAAATATATATCATTGTCATCAAGTTGGTCATTTGATTTGACTCACATATGGGTTTGGATAACTCATTTGTTTACTCATCAAGGGTTCTTCCATATACTTTTCAATATGTTAAATTTGTATTGGTTTGGAATGATTGTAGAAGATCTTATTGGCAAGAAGCACGCCATTACTATTTTTTTTGAAGCTGGGCTCATGGGAGGTATATTTTTTCTATTGTCCTGTTCATTGCTTCCTTGGTATCAGAACCAACAAATTATTGCTTATGGCGCATCTTCATCTGTTATGGGGTTGATTATAGCCGCAGCTACTATTTCACCAAATTACAATATTCGTTTAATTATCATTGGTAATGTTGCACTCAAGTATGTGGCCATAGTTTTATTATTTATTGATCTATTATTCCTAGGTCAAATGGATAATTCAGGGGGTCATGCTTCTCATATTGGAGGAGCTTTCTTAGGTTATGTTTATATTAATCTACTTCGAAATGGAATTAGTTTATCTCCCTCGGATTGGTTTATTAAACCCTTTATCGCATCACAAAAAAATTCAAGGTACTATGTTCCAGAACAAAAAAAATCTATCCCTACTTATACAGAAATTGAAGATCCAGAAAATAAACTCAATCGAATTTTAGAAAAAATTAAAAAGAGTGGTATAAATTCACTTTCAAATGAAGAGCAGAAGTTCTTAGACCAACTGGCTGGAAAATGATTCGATTTCTTTTTTCTTTAAATATAGTTTGGTCAATTATTTGCTTAGCATTATATCTTGTTCAAGGCACTAATCCGAATGAATATTGGGTCTTTTCGATTGCAAGTCTCATCATACCTGCGAGTATTATTATTAATTTTATTCTAATCCTATTCTGGCTCATCTTCCACATCCGATATGCATGGCTTCCAGCATTAATTATCCTTTTTGGGTATAGCCAATTAAATAAATTAATAGCCTGGAATTCCGATAGCAAAGAAAAAGAATGCAAACAAAGTAAGAACTTCGAAATCATGAGTTTCAATGTCTACGGATTAAAAAATTTAAAGGATACCTCGGATCAAAGTTTCATCAAAAACAAAGCTCAATTTTTTACTTTTCTTCGTACAAACAATCCTGATATACTGTGTGTTCAAGAAAATAATTTATTTGCAGATGATGTTATCAATAAAGCAGAAATATTTCCTTATGTTCACTATATGATCAATCATGGTGCGGCCATCTATTCCAAATTTCCATTTCTGGATCAGGGATTAATCGATTTTGGAACCAATACAAATAGTTGCCTCTGGGCTGATGTCTTGATTGAAGGAAGAAGGTTGCGAATATATAGCGTTCATATGCAATCCAATAGTATTTCTAAACAAGTAGTTCAACTTAAAGATGAAGAAGAAGTAGAAAATATTGAAAAGTTCAATGTAGTTAAGCAAATGCTTCGAAAATATAGAAAGATGTCCATACGTCGTGCCAATCAAGCCGACTTAATTCAAAATCATGCTTTAAGTTCACCCTATCCAGTCATCATTGCAGGAGATCTAAATGACACTCCATATTCCTATTCCTATAAAGTTCTGTCTAACGATCGATTAGACAGTTTTCTGGAAAGGGGAAATGGATTTGGCTCCACTTTAGTGGGAATTCTTCCTGGATTAAGAATTGATTATCTGCTAGCGGATAAAAAGAAAATCAATTTTTGCATTCACAGAATTTTACAAACTAGCTTTTCGGACCATAATCCAATTTTGGCCAATGCTTATTTTAAATAATCTTTCAACCCGCTTTATGCAATAAACTTTCTATTACAAGCCAAAATGCCTACAAATCCTAGCACTTCCTCAAATTTTTATCCTCACCATGGGGGTGACCATGTTTGCGGTAAAAATTCTCCGGGTGTACTAGTCTTTATTGGCCTTTTGACTTTCACTACGAAACTCTATTGCATAAAGCAGATTAAAATATTTACAAAACTAAATTTTAACAAAATAGAATGAGACTAATAATTCTTTTATTCAGCTTTACAATAGTTTTAATTTGTTTTAATTCCTGTAAAAAAAATGAGAAAACACCTAAACTTAAATATAAAGTATTAAACAAATACCCTCACAATCCATCTTCCTTTACACAAGGTCTATTATGGCATAATGACAAGTTGTATGAAAGCACAGGCCTAGAAGGGAAATCAAAAATTATG
>JBDSHL010000510.1:0-2257 GCA_039918515.1 Saprospiraceae bacterium
TGAGTATTCAGAACTTGCTTCAGGTATATCTTCCGAAAGATAAGATTCAGGAATTTCAAGCTATGATATTCTCAAGGCTCGAAAAAAAAGCAGATGATATTATACTGGTAGAACTTCTTCAATGGACTTATATTCAAAGTAAAGATTTTACAAATGCACTTAGACAATCCAAAGCACTTGATAAAAGACTTAATGAAAATGGTTCAAGACCAATGTATATTTCCAATATTGCGGCCAATGAAAGACAATATAAAGTAGCTATTGAAGGATATCAATATGTTAAAACGCTTGGTCCTACTGGCCCATATTTTATGGAAGCTCTAAGACAAATACTCATTTGTAGAAGAAAAACAATTATTGAAAATAAAAATTATACGCTTGCAGATCTAACTGCTTTAGAAACTGATTATGACCTTTTTCAACAAGAATTTAAAGTGAATAGATTATCCGCATCTATACTGATAGAATATGCAGAACTTGAGGCAAGATATCTCAATAATCTTCCAAAAGCCATTGAAATATTAAACAGTCTAGTTCAGAACCCAGCCATTGATCCACTAACCAAAGCTAAAGCTAAATTAGATCTAGGCGACTACTACTTGATTACTGGTGAAAGATGGGAGGCTTCATTACTTTATTCACAAGTAGATAAAGATTTTTTAGAAGATGAAATAGGCGAATATGCGCGTTATAAAAATGCAAGGCTTTCTTATTTCTCAGGTGATTTTAACTGGGCACAAGAACAATTTGATATACTGAAACAAGCAACATCGAGATTAATTAGCAATGATGCCATTGATATGTCCGTTTTTATATTGGACAATTTAAATCAGGACACTTTAGGTCTAGCACTCTCTGCTTATTCAAAAGCAGAATTAAAAATGTTTCAAAATCAATACAAGAAAGCTTTGATGGATTTGGATAGTATACTCATTGACTATCCAAAGAATAGTCTTGAAGACGATGTGTATTACCTTGAAGCAAAAATTTACAATCAATTACAAATGCGGGATTCCGCAATCTCGAAATACAATTATATTGTGACCAACCATAAAGAGGAAATTAGAGCAGACAATGCATTGTTCGAAATGGCTCAGATCTACGATTATCAATTGGAAGATAAAGAAAAAGCTAAATTATTATACGAGAAATTGTTTTTGGAATTCAGTGGTAGCACATTAGCCGTTGAATCAAGATTGAGATTTAGAAAACTTAGAGGAGATGATGTTCAATAGTCCATTTCATTTATAAATCCATAAATGAAAACAAAATCAGAAATAGTAAGCAATTGGTTACCTAGATATACCGGTACTTCATTATCTGATTTTGGTGAATACATTATTTTAGTCAATTTCAATTTATATATCGAGTTATTTGCGAAGTGGCACAAAGCTAAGATAAAAGGCAAAGACAAACCGATGCCTAATGTTACATCAAATAATATTACCATTATTAATTTCGGTATGGGTTCTCCCAATGCCGGAACAGTAATTGACTTGCTTACGGCAATTCATCCTAAAGCTGTTTTATTTCTAGGTAAGTGTGGAGGCCTAAAAACTCAAAAGAACAAAGTTGGGGATCTAATTCTTCCTATTGCAGCTATCAGAGGTGAAGGAACTTCTAATGATTATCTACCTCCTGAAGTTCCTGCATTGCCTGCTTTCGCCTTACAAAAAGCAATTTCAACTACCATAAGAGAACATCAACGAGATTATTGGACCGGTTGCATTTATACAACCAATAAAAGAGTATGGGAACATCGTAAAGATTTCAAAAAGTATTTGACTGAACTTAGGGCCATTGCAATAGATATGGAGACGGCTACTATCTTCATTGCCGCTTTCAAGAATAGAATTCCAGCTGGAGCTTTACTGCTCGTTTCTGATTTGCCAATGGTTCCTGAAGGGGTCAAAACAGTAGAAAGTGATGATATTGTGACTCAAGACTATCTTCAGGAGCATTTGAAAATTGGTATTGAATCTTTAAAAAAATTAGATAACAACGCTCAGACGATAAAGCATTTGAGATTCTAAAATGTGCCATTTCGTGTTTATTCAAAATAATAAATTCAAATTCACAGAATCTTCTTACCAAACCTTACTTTTATTCTGAAAAAGTAAGGTCTTCTATATTTTATTAAAATAACTTCACTTCCGATACAATGATCAAGTTCTACCAATTTTAATTTATATTTAACAGTTCGAAGTCAATCATTTGAATACTACGTCCGTTATATAGGCATAAATGGGATTTGAGT
>JBDSHL010000511.1:0-4247 GCA_039918515.1 Saprospiraceae bacterium
ATGGATTAAAAAAAATATTTAATGGATATTTTTATGACTTGTCAAACAATAAATACACTTCAGACTTTGCCAAAAGCTATATGTTCAAATTTGGAGTAAGTTATTTAATTAAATAATTTTTTTCATAAAATTATTTGGACTTGTAATAATACCGACGAGAATTATAAAATAGTCCAATAAATAATTTAAAATTGCAAATTCTATCGGTATGTTGACGATAAATGTCAGCATGCTAAGCATGCAAAAAACTAATGCCAGCATGGTGATCGAAGCATCAGCATTATACCGGAAAACATTTGTCTACAATAATTGTTATAATGTAGTTCCACAATGTCCATAATTAGTAATTCCAATCGGATGAAAATACAAATTCAAATATTAGTTACTTATTTCTTAATATACTTTCTATTGTTTCATGGCAATTCTTATGGTCAAAAGAATAGAGAGTTTATAATTCTTGGTGGACCAAGCATAACGAATGTTCAAGGTATTGTAAAAGGTCAAATGCAAAACTATTATAATCCGGATGGGCCTTTTTATTCAATTCGTTATCATATTGGGTTAGGAATGGAAAATCAATTATTTAAATGCCCTACCTTAAAATTAAGATATGGAATCTGGTATGAAAGAAGAGCATCATCACACACATCCTTTAATCATCGTGTATCAGAATCTTGTGATTTTTTAGACTTACCTGTTACCATTTTTTATAAACCGATTGAAAAGAGAAGAGTGTATTTTGAATTTGGAGCGGCTTTTAATTATTTGATCGATGGACGTGGAGTTAATGCAATTCCTTTAAAATCTTATGAAATAAATAGTATTATTGGTTTTGAATTTCCATTAATTAAAAATTTCAAATGTGGAATAAGATGGGTTGAAGCAATCAAATACTTAAATCGTGGTATAGTAATAATAAATCCTGGCCCTAATGAGGAAATTAAAAAGGATAAGACTCATTCTTTTCAATTATCATTTATTTATAAATTCAAATTATAAAGATGAAATTTATGAAAGAAACGGCTCTGCTTTGTTTTATTTTATTTTCTCTATTGTTGAAATTAAATGGACAGTCGAAAGCAGTATTGATTAACTTAGGAGTAAATAAATACTATTTAAAAGAGTCAAATTATGAAGGGCAAAAGTCGCTTATCCCTAAATTTGGAATTAATTTAGGATTTGGATATGAGCATCCAATTTTTAAGAAAGTTTCGATTGTAGCAGCTTTTGAATTTTCACAAAGAAATGCAGAAGATACTGTTTTTAATTATCCAAATGGGTTTAAATTTAATTATGCATCATTTCCAATTAGTATTAATTTTTATTTATTGCAGAACTTTAAATTTCAATTTGGAGCACAATATGATCATCTTATTTTTAGACAAAAAATTAATTTGTACAGTGATCCAAATCTGAAAAAGACTGGATATGCTAAATATGATTTAGGAATCAATACTGGAATTCGATTTCAGATCGGTGCATTTGAAATAAATGGTTTATTTAATTTTGGGCTAGTAAGAATATTTGATACTTATTGGTACAATCCAGATACAGGAAAAGTTAATAATTGGTATGCTAAAAGTCGAATGTTTAAGATAGGAGTTAGTTATTTAATTAAATAATTTTTTTCTTTAACTTATTTGGACATTTAATAATTATCTTATATTCTAAAATAGTAATTATTATAACCATCCTCAAATTCAATATATTCCTAGCTTTAAGCTTACTACTAAATTTGGAGAAAAAGTTTTTTCATTAATTGGCAAAGTATAAATAGAAAAGATATTTCTTTTAATTAATTCTACGTCTTTATATTCTGCGTATACGGAATTATTATCTTGTTTATATTCTATCCCAGTGCCGATGGCCATTTCTAACATCATCTTATCTTTTGGAAAGTAAATGAGCTTGCCTATCTTGTAGAACAAGGAAACAGTCTGGTATATCCATTTTGTTGGAAGTAGTTGATTATATCGATTAAATCTTCGATAGTTTAATTCAGCTTCGGACCGTTCATATTGATAGGTAAATTGAAGGCCATGAAATTTTGTATTATTATCATGATGGCCGTATAGGAATTTTATTTCCTCAGATACTTTACCGCCGTACCTGTTAAATGTAAGATAATCAAAACCATTATTTAATATTGGACCTTTTCCATTAAATCTAAAAATATTAAGCAAGTTAGTATAAGGATTCATAAATCCAAGTTGCGAATCAAAGATCCTATGTTCACTTATTGGTATCTGCATGCCTAAAGAAAAAGCACTTGTAACATCAATAAAATCTCGTAAATTAATATAGTAAACCCGTTCTGGTGTTTTGAAATTCGGCTTTATTTCATCTTGAGCAGACAGCAGATTGTTGAATAGCAATATTAGGAGTGTCTGGTAAAGTATTCTCATTTCATTGATACTTTATTTTATAATACTTATCAATCTGGGATTTCGAGGATCTTTAATATCAACGAGCTGAAATTCATTTTTAGCAGAACAAAACATTATATCATTCAATATGATTACATCTCTTGGAGAAATAATACTGGTATAGGTTTGAACTTTAATGGGCTTATCTCTTTTGCTGATGTCATAAACCAGTATTCCATTAATATCTTCACAAACAAATAAATAATCACCAGAAATCCCAAGACCATAGGGCTGTTCTAAAATTATTCGGTTCAATTCGTTGAATTGATCAGAGCCTAAGTCTTCGTAAATCGTTAATGCGCCGCTCCAATTGTTTCGTGTAGTAGAATATAAATATTTGCCGCTCACCACAACCGGATCTTTAGAAACCCAATGTGCAATGCTTGCATTAACAGAAGCCGTCAAAGGATTGTTAATATTAATGATATACAATCCTGCACCAGCTCCAATATATAAAGACCCTTGATATACTGTTAAGGTCTGAAGATCATCTTTAATTTCTATGGTTCTTCGCAATACTGGATTTTCTTGATCCGTAATGTCAAAAATATTTAAGTGATCTATGTCCAATGTATACATATACTGACCACTTATTACAAATCTATTGAGTGAACCAGGAGTTGCATCACTGTTGACTCCTCCTTCATCAAATGAACATGAAATAAAATTGAAAAGGCAGGTAAGTAAAATTAAAAGTTTCTTCTTCATAATGTAGTTTTTAGCGTGAACATTTAGGATTTAACAATAAGGAAGTATTCCATCCGATAAGCCAACCTTTGCTGGGATTAATACATTCAAACCATCCTCCAGAAATAGGTGGGGTGAAATTATTTGGTGAGAAAACATTTAGCTGTCTATTAATTAATTTGATTTGCATTATATTTGATATGTCAAGTATCAATAAATGAGGACCGTTATCAGTATACATGACGTTGTTCTGAATGGCTACATCTTGAACCGCTGGAATGTTTAAAAACGATATTCTCACAGTGCGACTGGTATCATGAATATCAATGATATGAACTCCTACATTTTTCTCAACCATAAAAAGATAATCTTTATAGTACAGAATCTTACCTGTATTTATAAAGTCCCTAGGAACTTCTTGCGAGAAATGCAAAAGACTGTCGCTCGATATATAAATACCAGAGCTTCCCATTACTGAATGTTTCAATTCATTGTCTTTAATACAAGAATTAATAGAAAGAATTGAACATAACACAGAGGCTGAAAGTAATATTTTAAAGGTGCTCATGCTAGTTAAAACGTTAGAGAACGCGAAACAAATATAAACCATATTTTTTGAATCCAAGGATTTTATTAATATTTTTTGCATAAAGCGGGTTTAAAATCAATTGGAATAGTGATTTTAAAAAATATAAAGAGTACCTTGAAAAGTGAATCGCATTTTTTTTTTGATTTTTATAATTCGTTGTTGACTTTGAGATGGTAAGAACTATGACCTATATTTACATCATGCCAAACTCAAGTTAACCTCAACATATAGTCAATACTAATAATATATCTACCATCGAAATTTGAATTAGTTCGAAAAATTTCTTCTCTTTGCGTATGATTACTATGATATGAGAATTTCATACGATTGGCTTAATTCTATTATTGATCTTGGGAAGACCCCCGAGTATATAGCCGACATCCTTACTTCCCTAGGTCTAGAAGTTGAAGGAATCGATTACATAGAGTCCATAAAGGGTGGTTTGAAAGGAGTAGTAGTGGGAGAAATTCTAGAATGTATTCAACATCCTAATGCTGACCGATTGAAATTAACCAAAGTTAATCTTGGCATGGGCGATCCAGTTC
>JBDSHL010000512.1:0-5956 GCA_039918515.1 Saprospiraceae bacterium
TTTGGAAATTTTGCATTTGGTGTACCCAATCCATTGTCTCCATAATTGTTTGAGGGGTTACCATCTCCATCATCGACAAAATATCCTAAACCAGGTAATCCTAACTGTCTTGCCTTCAATGAATCAATAAATATCCATGTCCGAGAACCATGCTGTGTTGGTTGTATACCTGTCAGACCTTTAGTAATCCTTACCCCAGAAGGAATATCTGACCATGATACATAAATCCCATGCATCCAATTGGTAGATTTTTCAAAAAAAGTATTAGGTGTGAAACAAAATCCATACTCTATAAATCCATTAGCAGGATCAGAATAAGTACCAGATCCACTTGTAGACTTATAATAATTCATCTTGACTATCCCAGTAGCACATTGTGAATTTACTTTTTGGACAGAGAATAAGCCAAGTGCAGAAACTAGAAGTAATAAATTTGCTTTCATAACTTGTTGTATATTAATACTTTAAGATTACATTGATCTTATTGATTTAATTATTATAAATCATTAGGTCAAAAAACATGCCAAAAAGTTATAATATGAACTATTGGCTAGCAAAAGCAAAGCTACAATAAAATGTTCATTTTTTATAATAAAAATCTGTAATTCAATATATTATATATTATTTAATTACATAATATAATTTATTGAATCAAAATCGACCATGTGCAATCTAGTTTCAATACATAATTAAGAAATTATCGCAACATCTAGAATTCAGAGTTCGAGCTCGCATTTACTATATTCTTGAATCTAAAAATCGAATAAGTATAGTTTATGAAGCTACATAATGTCAAATAAGTAGTTTTTCATCCGCTTCACATACAAAATCCTACTAATACTGATTTTGGCTTATTATTGTACTCTTTAATAAAATATGGAAAATAAAATTCAAATATTTATCACAGGTGGAACTTTTGATAAAGAATATAATTTTGTCAATGGTCAACTTTTCTTTAGGGATACCCATATTCCAGAAATGCTCGAAAGAGGCCGCTGTTCATTGGATATAGATGTGAAGACCATCATGATGATTGATAGTCTCGAAATGAAAAATGAAGATAGAGAATTACTTATTGACAATTGCAGAAAAACAACTTCACTGCATATACTTATAACTCATGGAACAGATACCATGAGTGTTACTGCAGAAAGTATCGCTAAAGCAAAAATGACAGACAAAACGATTGTACTTACTGGTGCAATGATTCCTTATGCCTTTGGTAATTCATCAGATGGTTTTTTTAATCTAGGTAGTGCTTTAGCGTTCGCTCAGATATTAAGTCCCGGAGTATACATTGTAATGAATGGTCGTTATTTTGATTGGGACAAAGTAAAAAAGAATATAGAGACTGGATACTTTGAGCAGTCAGTTTAACCCGATTTATGCAATAGACTTTTTATTACAAATCAATCCGCCAGCTGGCGGATCAAATCTTAGCACTTCCTCGAATTTTTATTGGCCTTTTGGCTCTCACTACAAAACTCTATTGCATAGATCGGGTTTAATGAATCTCTATCTTATTTAAGTATAATAATTCTAAGGCCCAAAATGCAAAAATCTACTTGAATAAAATATTAAGTTTTAGGCAATATTTGCTTTTGCAAATCCTCTCCATATTCCGATGACCAATTTTTAACTTTCTTTTTTCCTTTAGTTTTAGCTGCAAGTGTTACCGCACTGCTCGCGTTTAAAAAACCGCCTGTAACACTTATTTCTGTTAACTTCAATTGTCCTTCAACATTTGGAACATTAACTTTTTCTGTTTCTCGACTTGTTGATTTCATCAGAACTTCCCTAATTTGTTTTGCCGTCAAAGTAGGAAAATATGATCGTAGAATAGCTGCAACTCCAGTAGTTATTGGGCTTGAGAATGAAGTACCTTGCAGATATTCATAATTATTATTTGGAGTGGTAGAATAAATCTGCACACCAGGTGCAAAAAAATCAACATTCTTTTTACCGTAATTTGAAAATCCAGCGATAACATTAGGACTTTCGAATGGGGTTGAAGCTCCCACTTCAATCCAGTTAGTTGCTTTATTCTTTGAGAACAATTTTTTTGTGGCGTAATATTTATTTGGAAAATTTCCACTTACATCATTATCGACACCACTATTGCCTGCAGCATGAACAAGTAAAACATCTTTAGATGCTGCATACTTGATTGCATCATCTACAATTTTTTTATCAGGTGAATAACCTTTTCCAAAACTCATATTAATAATACTTGCTCCATTATCTACAGCATAACGTATGGCATTGGCGACATCTTTATCTCTTTCATCTCCATCCGGAACGCATCTTACAGACATTATCTTTACATTGTTTGCAATTCCATCATTTCCTAATCCATTATTTCTAACCGCTGCAATTAGTCCAGCCACATGAGTTCCATGGGTTGCATCAGGTCCTTTGGTGTCGTTGTTGCCATAATTTTTCTGCAGTACATTGTTTTTATCGTCACCAACAATTTGTGCTCTTTCATCAAGTTCTGGATTATAACCATAATTCAAATCATTGCTAAATTGTTTTTTTGCTTCTTCAAATTCATTATAAACGATCTTCTTCAACTCTTCATAATTTTGAACATCCGGCTTTGAAGAAAGAATATTTTTCGCAATGTTAATACCAGCTGAAAGGCTCTTTGAATCTCCCTCATCAATGGTATCAATATTTTCAAGGGTTAATTCTTTATTACCAAGTTTTGTAGCTAGCATTTCAATACCATCCTTGACAAATTTCTCGGAGAATTTTATTGCATCAAGATTAGCTTTTGCTTCTTCCCTTTTACTTTCAACTTGTTGTTTACAATTTAGAAATGTTTCATATTCTTTTTTTTGAGATTTTGTTAATTTGGATGGATTAGCAGATTCATACTTGTACTTAAGCTGTGCATACAAACGGGTAACTTCTAAATTATCAGAAGCAATGTTACCCATTTTTCCACCTATAAAATTCCATCCATGAATATCATCTATATATCCATTGCCGTCATCATCAAGATTATTATTAGGGATCTCGTTGGGATTAGTCCACATATTTTTAGCCAAATCTTCATGATCTCCATCCACTCCGGAATCTAAGACTGCTACGATTACCGATTTACTTTTTTTATCTTTAAGTAAGTCGAGCGCTTTTATCGAACTTACTCCATTGAATCCATCGTTATAATGATCCAATTGATACCAGTTTTGGGGAACTTTAGACGATTGAGCGCAAAGACCAGATAGAAGGAAGCTAAATACTATAAAAATAGATTTGTTCATATTATGGAGAATTAATATTTATTTAAAAGTGCGCAAAAATAAGGTTTTAGATAAGAATTAAAGAATTGGAATTCCTGAAACATATAAAGATCTTTATATAAGACGTTTAAATACCCAAAAAGATGCTATAAATGTTAAAGTATTTCACAAAATAAATGTTAATATTTCTATTCAGTATCAATTTTATATATATATTATAAAATATTCATATATTTGCATTATATAATATTCATTTAATTGATTATTAAGTACTTAAATAATATTTGATGAAGATTGCAAGCGTCCTATTAATTTGTTTAATACTTCTGCAAAACCTTAATGCCCAGAACTTTAAGATTGGAGCTTCCGTTTGCGGAAGCAATTATAGCGGTGATCTTACAAGCAATAATTCCGCTATAATTAAACAAACTAGCCCTGGTTTTGGCTTATTTTTAAACTATAGCTTGGATGACTACTTCGGAATTAAACTCCAGTATGAAAGACTTAAAGTATCTGCAAATGATGCCTTGTCTAATCAAGATTGGCAAATTAGACGTAATTTGAATTTTAAAAGTCAGATCAATACATTTGATCTGTTTGCTCAGATTAATTTAAGAAGTATATTATTTAGTCAAATTAATTTTTGCAATGTTTATCTTATTGGAGGTTACAGTATATTCTCCTTTAACCCCATTACTAATTATAATGGCAGAGAAATTGAATTAAAACCACTGGGGACAGAAGGTCAAGGAATGATTGGATTCAAGCCCAAATATAATCTTATTGCTGGCGCATTTAATTTTGGAATAAGTATTGAATATCTACTTAATCCATTATGGTCTATACAGTCTCAACTTCTTTATAGGAAGACCAATACAGATTATTTAGATGATATTTCTAATGCTTATATTGACTTTAATCTATTATCACAAAAAAATGGGCAAATTGCAGCTGAGCTAGGAAATAAAATTAATGCCCCACAAGGAAGTCAAAGAGGTAACCCACTAGACCAAGATTGGTTTCAAAGTTTAAACATTAGCTTAAATTATAAAATATTCGACCGAAATTCTAAAGAGCCGACCAGAAAGAATAAACGATCCGTACATTGCCCTAAAATTTAATAAATTGAGTAATGGGTAATTTGAATCCCCGGGAGGCACTGAAGTTATATTGGGGATATGACCATTTTCGAGTCGGGCAAGAAAAAATTATTCAGAACACACTTGAATTAACAGATACGCTCGCTATTCTTCCAACAGGTGCAGGCAAATCTTTATGTTATCAACTGCCCTCCCTTTGTATGGAAGGCTGTACAATAGTTATTTCTCCTCTCATTGCTCTGATGCAAGATCAAGTCCAGAACCTCAAGAATAGAAATATTTTTGCAGATCTGATTTATTCAGGATTGAAATCAAAGGAAATTGACAGAATAATTGACAATGCTCGTCATGGTGAACTTAAGCTTCTTTATGTATCTCCTGAAAGATTTACTCAAGAAGGATTTATGGATCGGCTTCTACATATAAAAATAAATTTTATTGCCATTGATGAAGCACATTGTATTTCACAATGGGGATTTGACTTTCGTCCATCTTATCTACAGATTCATAAAATTCGGGAGAAAATAAAGTGTTCATTTCTAGCTTTAACTGCTACTGCAAATCCAAGAGTATGTGCGGATATCATTCAATATCTCAATTTGAAAAACTGCTCAACCGTTAGCCTATCTTCTGCGCGTCCGAATTTGAGTCTTAGTGTTCGATATGAAGAAAACAAACTTAATCAATTAATAAATGTACTTCCAAAATTTAAAAACTCAGGTTTACTCTATGCAAGAAATAGAAGAGTAACCGTTGAAATTGCTGATCAATTAATAAAATCTGGATTTAGTATTGACTCGTATCATGCAGGAATGGAATTTGAACAACGCAAGAAAAAACTAGACTCCTGGATGAACAATAAGACACAATACATTTCTTGCACTACAGCATTTGGAATGGGCATTGACAAACCAGATGTCGATATCGTAATTCACATTGAATTGCCATCAAGCATTGAAGAATATTATCAGGAAGTTGGACGTGCCGGCAGAAATGGTCAAAAAGCATATGCTTTATGTCTTTATAATGAAAGAGATGTAAGAAGACTCATCAGAATTTTTGACAACAGCTTTCCTTCACTAGAAGAAGTTCAGAATACATATAAGTGCTTATGTGTTGAACTTGGATATGCTGAAGGTTCGATTATGGAAAATAGTATTGACTTTGATTTAGAATTATTTTGTTTGAAATATAAATTATCATCTGAAAGAACCATCAATTCTTTCAAATTACTTATGCAAAGTGGATGGATAAATATTCAATCTGCTTTCTTTATTCCAAGTAAAGTAAGAATATTAGCTGATGCTGACACATTAGATACCTACTACAATTTAAATTCTGACTACAAAGACGTAATTGTAAGTCTTCTTCGTATCTATGAAGGTATCTTCAAAGTTGCAGTCAACATTCAAGAAAATGTATTGGCATTTCAATCAAAAATAGAGGTTACAAGAGTTAAAAAAATTCTTAATTATCTACACAATGAAGAAGTTCTTCAATATATTCCACAGCGTGTAAAACCACAAATTCAAATCCTAAATGAAAGAGCAAATTCAAAAGAAATAATACTGGATGAGAAATGGATTGCCTCCCGAAAAAAAGTCTTAA
>JBDSHL010000513.1:0-2552 GCA_039918515.1 Saprospiraceae bacterium
AACATAGGGTAATTGGGATTTAGCATAGGAAAATGCCCCATAACCGGATTGCCATTCAAATCTTGATTTCGTTAACTTACTTTCATTAATCCATTTGGATGATCCAGCTTTTACATCCTGCATGAAATCAGCAATGGATTGTATGGTATGAAATCCGACAAGCATGTGAAGGTGGTCTGGCATTCCGTTTATGCAAATCATTTTACTTTTGTTATTGTGAACAATACCTGTGATGTATTTGTACAAATCGTTTTCCCAATCGGTGCGAATTAAAGATTCGCGAAATTTGGGTGCGAAAATAAATTGCACATGTAATTGCGTGTAGGTGTTGGCCATGTTTTTTTTGTTTCATCCCTACGGATTATTTAGGTATTACTGATATTTCATCCGTACGGATTGTTTAAGTGTTACCGTTATTTCATCCGTACGGATTGAATATTCGGACTTGTTTACCTGTTACCGATGTTTCATCCGTACGGATTGAATATTCGGACTTGTTTACCTGTTACCGATATTTCATCCCTACGGGATTTAATTTTTGGATTTGTTAAATCTTTTCACAACTCTTAGCAACTTCCTTTTCAAGAAAAGCAACTCGCTCTTCTAGCCTTTTGACTAATAATATTTCTTTAATGAAATTGATACCTTCAAATTTTCAATTAAAATTATAGTTAACATCTTAAATTGCAGCTCAAAAATACCATATATTTTTATTCCATAAGTTATTTTGACTAATTTCGACCTGAATAGTTACGATTATTCACATAATTTTAAAATCAAATTGGTATAATTTTTTCTTCGAATTTGTTAGCTAAAATAAAAATTTATATCTATGTGAATTATAAAATAGTCCAATAAATAATTTAAAATTGCAAATTCTATCGGTATTATACCGAAAAGCATTGGACTAACTATAATTTCACATTGGTATTATCTTAAATATTTAGAAAAAAAAATAGTCTCGAAATAATTCGAAACTATTTTTAAAGTTTATAATTTTTTTAATTATTATCTACTGATAATCACTTTGACGACTTCAGAAAAATCAGAATGAATGATTTTTAAGAAATAGCTACCAACGGCCAACTTGCTAACATTAATTTTTTCTAAATTGGCTTTTACCTCTCCATGAATGAGTTGGTTTCCAGTTAAAGAAATTAGAACAAACTTAGTTCCTGTCTTCGCTTGGATGTAAAGTTCATCAGTTGCAGGATTCGGATAAATGTCTACTTCGTATTCAGAACTGGACCTAACATTAATTTTTTCTTGAGGACTGAACCCTTGATCAATTGGGTTTGAACCTGTTTTCTTAGGAGGGTGTTGAACACATTTAACAGGAGAAAGCACTTCAATAAATTTCAATTTTGTAGCAGAGTTTGTACCATTGCTATTTTTTACTGAAAGCTTAATCGTGAATTTACCAGCCTTATTAAAAGTTACTTTTGGATTCTTTAAAGATGAGGTTGTAGGAATTCCTGCTTCGAATTGCCAATTCCATTCTAATACGTCTACAGAGGATAAATCGTTAAATTGCACGGTCATCGGGGCACATCCTTTTATAATATCTGAATTAAAATTTACTTTAGGAATTAAATAAATTGCAATCTGTCTTTCGAAGGTATCTATTCCGCATTCATTTTCCGTAATAAGTCTAACCTTAAATTCTCCTTCAACTCCATAATTATGCATTGGCGAGATCTCAGTGCTGGAAGTTCCGTCTCCAAAATCCCAATAATATAAAGTCGCATTTTTACTAAGATCAGTAAAAGACCCCACAAAGCCGGTAATGCTCTGTTGAAATTCTGCAGTAGGGGCTTCTCCTACCGTAATAAATTTAGTGCGGGTGATGGAATCGGATTCAATGCCATTGCTTACGACCAATTTCACATCAAACTTTCCTACTGAAGAATAGGTAACTGTTGGCTCCTTGTCTGTACTTGTATTAGGTATTCCACCTTGAAAAGTCCATAAAAAAGAAGTGGCTGTAGAGGTAGAATTATTTTGGAATTTAATCGTAAAAGGAATGCAACCATTTTGCTTCTGCACAGAGAATCCAGCAGTAGGTCTATTTCCAATCGTTACAGTGCGCTTAGTCACAGTTACTCCACATTTATTTGTAGCTGTATATTTTATTTCATATCTACCATCTCTGTATACGTGAACTGGACTTGAATCTTTACTTGTGGTTCCATCTCCAAATTCCCAAAAATGTTTTATGACATATTGACTGTTATTATTCATAGTTACAGTAGGGCCTGCAATAGTTGGATCAAACTGAGCATATGGCAAGCTGTCAATAGTAATTAAAGTATCTTTTATAATTTGAGAATGATTCTTTAAACTATTTACAACAAGTTTTACTAGATACTTACCAGGTCTTGTATATTTAATAGTTGGGTTTTTGACGAAAGAGCCACTTGGAGTCCCACCCGGAAAACTCCAAGTCCATGCAATGACATTTGTACTCGACAGATCAAAGAATTTTATTGTTTTAGGAGCACAACCTGCTGTCGTATCTGAAGTAAAATCAGCTATGGGTTCATAGAAATTAC
>JBDSHL010000514.1:0-5127 GCA_039918515.1 Saprospiraceae bacterium
AACTTCTTGATTATTCTAGTTTTAAACCTTTTAAGTGATAAAATCGATTGCCTAGAGGATCAAAATCAAGGTCATATAACCTTCTATAATTTATTTATCAATAAAAAATATTTCAATTCAATTTTAATCGCTTTGATGCTGTTTTACATTTTTTACTTAAAGGAATTGAGTGGATTTGGAAGTAACTTTTTTCTTATCATAGGCAATAATTTGATCTTAATTTACTTTCTATTTAATAAAAAACAATACACAACCGTTCATCAAAGGTTTATAGGAAAATTTTGTCTCGACTTTGCCTTAAGCTTACATTGCTTATCTTTGCTGTATAATTAATCCATTTTGAGTTTTTTCAGTATAGAAAATACTTTTTTCAATATCCTCAATTATCCAGTAAGCTACATAGAATTCATAGGCAGCATGGCTGGTATTATCGCAGTATGGCTTGCTGCAAAATCTCAAATTCTTACTTGGCCAATTGGCTTGATTAACATTACCCTCTTTTTTATAATATTTTGGCAAGTAGAACTATATTCAGATGTCTTCCTACAGGTTTATTTTTTTACAATCAGCATTTATGGATGGTACAATTGGCACTATGAAAATCAACATCAGCTACCCATTAAAACACTTAGCCAAACTTTAAGAATAAAATATTCAATGATCATCATTATTAGTTCTGTAATTTTGGGCTTAATAGTTAGTAACTTAAATATTTACATGCCTAAAATATTTGTCAAGCCAGCGGCTTACCCATTTCTCGATTCTTTTGTTGCGGTTACAAGTGTTATTGCTAATACCTTTATGGCAAGAAGAATATTGGAAAATTGGCTTTTATGGATTATTGTAAATATTGTTTGTGTCGGACTTTATTTTTCAAAAAACATTATTTTTGTGTCTATTGAATATTTCATTTTTCTACTATTGGCCATTTTGGGTCATTTTAGTTGGACCAAAGAAAAGAATATATCCATTAATAATTTAAGTCAATAATAATACTGTTTGTCTAATCCTGTCAATTGTTATGTTGAAGTCATTGTTCCTCTTTCTTTAGAGGGAAGTTTTACATATGCAGTACCAGAAGAATTTAGAGACCTTATTAAAGTAGGAATTCGTGTTGAAGTAGAATTTGGTAAGTCAAAAAGATATTCAGCCCTTGTTAAAAAAATAGTCGATGCCACTTCATGGAAACAAATTAAAAACATCATTGACGTTCTCGATAATCAAGCCATTGTAACAGACAAACAATTTGCTTTATGGGATTGGATGACTGAATATTATTTGTGCAGCCTTGGAGAAATTATGCAAGCCGCACTTCCTGCATCTTATAAATTGAGTAGTGAGACTATCGTACTGCCAGAAATAATAGATTTAACAAATCTCGATCTGACAGATGATGAATATCTTATTCTTGAAGCCCTTGAAGTAAGAAAAAGTCTTAGCATTCAAGACATTCAAACATTTCTTCAGAAAAAAAGTGTACTGAAGATCGTCAAAAGTCTAATGGAAAGAAAGCTTTTGATTATCATCGAAAATCTTCAAGCACAAAATGACATTCCCAAAGTCAAATGGATTAAACTTCATCCCGAACTTCAAAAGAATCAGGAAAAATTCCATCAAGCCCTTACGCTCGTACAAAAAAATGAAAATCAAACCCATCTACTTCTCCATTATTTAAAAGAAAAAAAAGATTATTCATGGATAAGACAGAATGAATTATTGCATAAAAGTTCATCGAATTCTTCCGTTCTCAAATCGCTTCTCAAAAAATCGATTTTTGCAATTCAAGAATTAGAAAAATACATCTATCCTGATTCAAACTTTGCTCAACCCATTTTTGAACTATCCGAAATTCAAAAAACCGCGATAGAACAAATAAAGACTGAATGGACGAACAAAGACGTTTGCTTACTTAAAGGAATTACAGGTTCTGGCAAAACTCACATTTATATTCAACTCATCAAAGAAACCATTGCTCAAGGCAAGCAAGTTCTCTATTTGCTTCCCGAAATTGCTCTCACCACTCAATTAGTAATAAGACTAAAACAATATTTTGGTGATGATCTGTTGGAATATCATTCGGGTATTAGCAATAAAAATCGCTTGGCCATCTGGAATGCTTGCCTTAATCATCACTCCTTAATAATGGGTGCAAGATCTTCTATATTTTTGCCTTTTAAGGAACTTGGATTAATCATCATCGATGAAGAACACGATCAATCTTACAAGCAAATAGATCCTGCACCTAGATATAATGCAAGAGATGCTGCATTGATACTAGCACAAGACCATAATGCAAAAGTCATACTTGGTTCTGCAACACCATCTTTAGAATCATATTATAATGCGATCAACAATAAATATGGCTTAATCAAAATTGATTCGCGTTATGGAGAAAGTCAACTCCCGGAAATTCAAGTAATACCACTTAAAGAAGCTGCTAAATTCAATCGAATTAAAGGACATTTCTCCATTGATTTGTTAGAAGAAATTCAAGAACAACTTAACCTTAAGAAACAAGTGATCATTTTTCGCAATCGCAGAGGTTATAGTCCAGTATTGCGCTGTAACAATTGCAACTGGGAAGCTGTGTGTGAACAATGCGACATACATCTTACTATTCACAAAGAATCACTTCATTTAAAATGTCATATATGCGGAATAAAAAAACCAATTCCTTCTAAGTGCCCACAATGTGAACAGAACAGTCTGAAAATGCTTGGATTTGGAACCGAAAAGATTGAAGAAGAATTAACCGAATTATTTCCAGACTTTAAAATCCAACGATTCGATCTCGATGCTGCAAGAACCAAAACAAGTCAATCACAAATACTGGAAGAGTTTGAAGATGGAAGCATACAAATTCTCGTAGGGACACAAATGCTTACCAAGGGATTGGATTTTGAAAGGGTCGCATTGGTTGGTGTATTACAAGCAGATCAAATTTTGCTGTATCCAGATTTTAGAGCACAGGAACGTGCATTTCAATTGCTTACTCAAGTTTCAGGTCGCTCTGGTAGAAGAGAAGAATTAGGCAAGGTAATTATTCAGGCATACAATACCAATCATCCGGTACTACAAGATGTAATGCAACATAATTTTGACCAGTTTTTTGAAAGGGAACTCAGTGAAAGAGAACGATTCAAGTATCCTCCTTTTGTCAGAATTATTAAAATTGAAATCAGACACCGCAAAGAAATGGTAGCTCAACATGCTATTGAATATTTAACCATGAAACTAAAGAAAACCCTAGGCAAAAGAATATTGGGTCCAGCTGACTCTAACATTTCTAGAATTAAAGGATATTACTCCAAAGAAATTTTTATTAAATTAGAAAGAAATTCCATCATCATAAGGAAAGCCAAAATTCTTATTAAGCAACTCTGCCAAGAAATTAAAAATCAGGAAGGATGGTCAAGTCTTAGAATAATTATTGATGTTGATCCTTATTAAAAAATCAAAAATAAATTTATCCATTAAACTTTATTGCTAACTTTGAGTCCAAGATCTATAAAATTTAACAAAATCATGAAAAATCAATTATTATTATTTGCCTTATGCTTTTTGAGTTTTAATTTAAAATCTCAAACTGATTCTACGGGTCTTCCAGGAGATCATTTTAGCTTAGAAGGAGCATTAGAACTATTCAAACAGGCTAACAGCCCTGAAGAATTCGAGAAGCTGATTAATACTGAATCCAAACAAGTTAACAACCTTGATTTAAACAATGATGGTGAAATTGACTACATCAAAGTCATTGGCAAAAAAGAAAAAGATGCTCACATCTTTATTCTTCAAATTCCAATTTCGGAAACTGAAAATCAAGATATCGCTGTTATTGAAATCGAAAAGAAAGGGAAATCAGAGGCTAACATACAGATTGTAGGGGATGAAGACATATTTGGAGAAGAGAGAATAGTAGAACCGAGTGATGGTTCTGTCATAGATGATGAAGAAGATGACTCAGATGGTGGACCTTCCCCATATGGGTATAAATATACTAGAGTAATATTTAATGTGTGGACATGGCCTTGTGTAATGTTTGTTTATGCACCCACTTATGTTGTATGGACTTCACCTTGGAGATGGCATCATTATCCAGGTTTTTGGAGACCTTGGAGACCATTAGCTTGGCATGTATGGCATCCCTATAGAGCTAGATATTTTGGACCTTCAGTAAGAGTTGTCCATACCCATAGACTTATTGCCGCACACCGTATGTATTCACCTGTTAGAGTTCATTCAACTATGGTAAGAACTAGATATGCAGGTGCACATAAAAACTATACGGTAACTCGTAAGAAAACTACAGTCACTGGACCGAAAGGTCATTCTAGAACAAAGACTAAGACGACAGTCAGAGGACCCAAAGGTCATGTCAGAGCACAAAGAACTAAAGTTAGAAGAGGAAGGCATTAAATATAAATAAAACATAAAATATTCTGGTTGAATTTAAAAATTCAACCAGAATATTTTTTTATGCCATTTAATTATTCAATATTTAGATAATAAAATAGAAATGAACAAGCTAATTAGAACTTCACTTTCACTCTTAGTAATATTAAGTATAGATTCATGTGTTACTCCAGTTCCAATTTCTAAAACAAAACCAAAGAATAATAAAACGTACGAGATTGAATATTTGTTTGAACAAGATGGTTGCAAAGTATATCGCTTCTATGATTATGGTCATTATGTTTACTTTACGAATTGCAACAATAGTACTACAAGTATAGTAAATGATTCGATTCAAATTAAAGAATTCAACTTGAAAAAATAATTTGTAAAATACAAAACTTATTTGTTAAAAATTAGACCTATTTGTCAAAAAAGGGGTATATCTAAAGATTCATCAATTCTATATTTATTTTTTTTACAAAATTATAATATTAGAAATACTTGGCAATCTTTGAACTTTTCTGTATATCATACTGTTATAAGCCTTGTAATTTTACAAAACCAAAATACATTTCTATTATGGATCTAATGAACGTTTTACAAAGCCAAGTAAGCGGTGATTTACTATCTCAAATGAGCAAAAAAATTGGTGCAGATGAAGAACAGACTTCTATTGCAATCAATGGAATTTTTGCTTCATTACTAGGTGGATTGGCAAACAATGCTTCTAGT
>JBDSHL010000515.1:0-1905 GCA_039918515.1 Saprospiraceae bacterium
TTGCACCAGAACATGATTTCGTTCAAGAGCTTACAATAGATTTACAGAAAAAAGAAGTAAGTGCGTATTTAGAATATGTTAGCAGAAGGTCTTCTTTGGAGAGAGTTTCTGATTCAAAATCCATCAGCGGTGTTTTTACTGGTTCTTATTGTATTCATCCATTCACAAAAGAGAAACTTCCAATTTGGATTTCAGAATATGTACTTATAGAATATGGAACTGGTGCAATAATGGGAGTTCCATCTAATGACTTACGAGATTTATCTTTTGCCAAAAAATTTGGATTAAACATAATTAATGTTGTAGATCAATCAGAATTTCCAGATGCGGAACTTGAAGATAAATTAGGCTACTTAATCAATTCGGATTTCTTAAATGGTCTGGATGTGCACAAGGCAATTGAAAAAAGTATTGAAGAAATTGAAAGTAAACATATAGGATTTAGAAAAAATCAATATCGCTTACGAGATGCAAATTTTAGCAGACAAAGATATTGGGGTGAGCCTATTCCAGTGTTGTATGATGAGGAAGAAACTTGTTATGCTTTGAAAGAGTCTGAACTTCCCTTAATTCTACCCTATCTCAATAAAATTACGGCAGGATCCGAAGGCAAATCTCCTTTAATGCACGCTAAAGATTGGATTCATTCAATACCACATTTTACAAGAGAATTAGATACCATGCCCGGTTATGCTGGTTCAAGCTGGTATTTTCTTCGATATATGGATCCGCACAACGCAAGTGAATTTGTATCAGAAGCAGCTTTGAAATATTGGCAAGATGTAGATTTATACATTGGAGGCACAGAACATGCTGTAGGACATTTATTGTATTCTCGATTCTGGCATAAATTTCTTTATGACTTAGCTTATGTCAATACCATTGAACCATTTAAAAGATTGGTTAATCAAGGAATGATTCAAGGTATCATTGAAAATATAATCCTAGAAAAAGATTCTAGTCCTCCTCGTTTTATTTCTGCTGAATTAGCTAAAAATTATAATAAAGAACAATTGGCAGGTATTCCAGTGCATATAGGCTTTGTAAAAAACTACAATACAGAGCATTCACATTTGAATTCGGAAGGAGTTATTGAATTTATTAAGTGGAAACCAGATTATGCCCATTCAGTTTTTCAGAACGCAACTGGCACTTATAAAATAGGTGAAATGCCATTGGATTTTACTTTAAAAACTCAATCAGATGTTGGCAAAATGTCAAAAAGATATCACAATGTAGTCAATCCTGATGATGTGATTCACGAGCACGGAGCGGATGTATTCCGAATGTATGAAATGTTCTTAGGCCCACTTGAAGATTCTAAGCCATGGGATACCAAAGGAATTACTGGTGTTTCGGGATTTATTAAAAAATATTATAAACTTTTCTATAACGAAGAGAATGCATTAGAATTAAGTGATGAAAATTCAACAAAAGAAGAAAATAAAATTTTGCACACTTGCATAAAAAAAGTAAATGAAGACATTTCAAATTTATCATTTAACACTTGCATAAGTACTTTTATGATTTGTGTAAATGAATTGCGAAAACTAAATTGCAGAAAAAAAGAAATATTAATTCCCCTTAATTTATTGTTGGCACCTTTTGCTCCTTTTATCACAGAAGAACTTCATCATGCTATGGGTGGACAAAATTCTGTACATCACGCCACATATCCTAAAGCAGATGAATCCTATCTTGTCACGGATACTGTAAATTATCCAGTAAGTATCAATGGAAAAAAAAGATATGAATGGCTCGTTTCTAAAAGCAAACCAAAGACAGAACTAGAAATTGAAGTATTACAACTTGAAGAAATTCAAAAATGGATTTCAAATGTCGAAATAAAGAAAATCATCATTGTCCCCGAAAGAATGATCAATATCGTGATTTAACCCACTTTAT
>JBDSHL010000516.1:0-1846 GCA_039918515.1 Saprospiraceae bacterium
GAAATGAAGAATTATCTTCGACTGATATTCTCAATGAATTTCAAAATTTATGCGAATCACTAAAATCAATTACGAAGTAAACTCCTTCCCTTGTAAAGGGAAGGTTAGGATGGGTTCAATCATAAGAATTCAAGATGAAGAACTTAGGGGATGTAATTTGAATTATGAGTTATGAGTTAGCCAAGTACTAGATTGAGAAGAGGATATTGTTCTTGGGGAGAAAATGGTGCTCATTCGGGATTGCAAACCCATCCCCGACCCTTCCCTAAAAATTAGGGAAGGGGGAATAAATTTGCATATATTTACACTGTGAGAATAAATGATGCTATTTATTTTGCTAGGTTATTGCGAAAGAATCCAACAATTAGCGAAAGTAAATTTTGGGAAATTGTAAGAAAAAGACGAATTTGTGGATTAAAATTCTTGCGTCAATATAAAATTGAGCATTCAAATATAAATGGTATACGGAATTATTTCTTTGTTGATTTTTATTGTCATGAAATAAAATTAATCGTGGAGATAGATGGAGAAATTCATGAACAACAAAAAGAGTATGATGCTGAAAGACAAAATATATTAGAAGAAATGGGGTATTATGTTATTCGAATCCGAAATGAAGAATTGTCTTCTTCTGATATTCTCAATCAATTTTATAATTTTTGCGAATCACTAAAATCAACTACGAAGTAAACTCCTTCCCTTTTAAAGGGAAGGTTGGGATGGGTTCAATCATAAGAATTCAAGATGAAGAACAAAGGGGATGTAATTTGAATTATGAGTTATGAACGATGAATTATGAACGATGAGTTATGAACGATGAATTATGGACGATGAATTATAAATTATTTGAGTTATGAATTAGGTGGATGGATTTGATATTAAGAATCTTTCTAATGCTGTGTTTTAGGTTCAGATATTAGAGCGAGCGGTATTGGTGAGAAAAAGAAGGTTTTGAAGATATAGCTGTCCGAAATGTCTGACCCTAGAAAAAGTTTTGGAAGTGGGGCAGCAAGAAAGGCTGAGCCTAGTTTTCAACCTTTAAATTTTAGCGAAAAATAATTATTATGAATATATTTGCAATTAGTAAATAAATGATATATTTACACCTCATAAATAATGTTTAATTAAAAAATTGGAGGATGGGATATCTACCCAAAAATTTCAAAGTTTTAGCTTATTTTATAATTCTGGTGAGCTCTCCTTTGTATCATACAAATGCCCAAAGTTTTGAAGATCTTATAAATTCCTATATAGACAATAACGCTTCTGGCTATTTACGGCCTATCGCGGATCTGGCAACTGCAAATATGTGTACCGGAATAAGAGAATGGTCTAAAATTGATACACATTTTTATATTCGAGTCGGAGTTGTTGGTTCATATAGCTTTCCATCTCAAAAGATGAAAAGTTTTTCTGGTAAAACTGGGCTGGGTTTTGAACCAGAACAAGAGGTCAAAGTACCCACAATAATAGGTGCCAATGAAGCCATAGCTGTAGAAGGGGTCAATGGTACCTACTTTGTTTTTCCAGTAGGATATGCGGTAAAAGCCTTGCCATTTATTATTCCACAAATAAGTATCGGAGGAATTTATCATACAGAATTGACTGGAAGATTTTTTGCCATTGACTTAAAAAATGATTATGGGAAAATTCAAACTTTTGGCATTGGATTTAAACATGAATTAAACGGCTATTTTCCGAGGCTTCCTTTTGATCTTGCGGTTGGGTACTTTTATCAACAATTCAAACTTGGTTCATATATGTCCACTAATAATCAGCTCGTTTCAATACATATCGGTAAGTCAGGGCGGCGATGTTCTTCACATATTGTGCTTGGTTATATTTC
>JBDSHL010000517.1:0-5767 GCA_039918515.1 Saprospiraceae bacterium
TATTGCATCGTTGGGAATTTGTGAATACAATCCTGTAGGAAAGATTAATGAATCTGTAGTATAACTAGGATTATCAACTTGAATACTTATTTCTTGAAAAAAAGAATCCTTTTTACCCGGAATAATAGGACAACCAAGATTAACCAGAATGGCATTAAATTTAATTGTATCTGGAGTGGAGTATTCTGTACAATTAATATTGGAAATGGCAAGTTTGTAAATTCCAGAAGATCCGATTTTTATTGTTGTATCACTTACTTTATTTAAAATATAATCATAATGTAACCATTCATATTTATAGATTTTATTGTAAGGTTTGGCTACTAATCGAATACTGTCTCCTTCGAAATATGGTCCTTTGATCGAATGTGAAGCGATTGGAATAAATGAACTTGGAATACAGTTTTTTGTCGCAAATGCATTTCTCAATATATCCCCAGGTTCTGGTCCAAATCCTTTTGAAAAATTTATTCCAACTGAAGTTAGATGACAGTAACTCATCACAGTTCCACCCCCTACAGGTGTTACACCATTATTACAACTTCCTACATCTGCAGGTTGGCAATTATCAATTTGTGCATTTTTAGAAGGCCCCCATACGCAAGAATGTGTATGCCATGAACCAAAATTATGTCCCATTTCATGCGCCATTACCTCTACGCTCCAAGAATATGTTGGAAGTGTGCTAAATTGATTATATACATAGGCAAATGAAAGTGGACCAGTCTGACCATCCCAAGTCTTACACATTCCATCTACGAATGCAATTCCACCTTGTTGTTGAATTGGAAAAGTAGTAACAAGCTGTGCAAGTGTACCATTGAAATTATTTTTTCTTCTATTGGCATAATCATATATGATATCTGGAAGTGTAGTCTTTAAATAAGGATCCGCTGTAGTCCAGACCATAATTTCTGATATCTCAAGATTCACTTGTTCATTGGCATATAAAGCTTTGACAACATTAAATACACCAGTCATATAAGCTTGAACTGCACCCGTTGAACCTTTATCAGTATATAGCCTATTGGTGCATTCTAAAAATACTTTAATGGCTTTACATTTATTTGGAAATACTGATTCTGCAACTCCCGAATTATGATTAATATAGGAAAATTTTATATTGGTATCACTCACCCCGCATTGAAATGGGTTTTTAATGGGTAAAGTACTTTCTTGATAAATTACATGATGCGTTAATTGTTCAATTTGGTTGTTGATGGCTATCTGTTTTCCAATGACAATATTTCCCAATTCATTATTAGAAAGAACACCTATTACTTCATTTTCAAAAAATGAAATAGCTGCGAAAGATTCAAAATCATCTTTGATAATTCCACGATAATAACAACCCCCTGTTAATGGAATTCCGACAACATCATCTTGCGTAGTTATTTTTGACTGCGAGTCAAATAAATCTTGTTTTTCAAGCAGAAGTTCTACAATCTTATTATCGGGTAGTGGGAATTGTATACTAATTCTATCTGGTTTGTTATTGAATAGGGATTGAGCTTGGTCGAGATTCAAATCTAAGTATATCAGATTTTTAATGGGTCTATGGTCGTTATCAATAAATGACTGATTGTATTGAATATTTTGAAATATTTCAATCTTCTGAAAATCCTTATGATCAGACTGAGCAATATGTATGCTTTCTGCTATAGGTTTATAGTTTTGAGCAAATATCAATTGGCCAAAGAAAAATATAAAGAACCAGCAAAGAGTCCAAAGCGAAATATGATGAGTTGGAGTATAAAAAAGTCTATTCATGCTCAAAAATAACCAAAGATATCTATTTGTAAAGTAAAAAATAACCAGATAAAAGAAAAAGCCAGTCCCAAGGGGCTGGCTTTTCTTTTCATGCTTCTATGAGATTGCGATTATCTTTGAATTATTATCTTATGACTAGATTGATTTTCATTCGTATAATCTACTAAAATGTAGTATACTCCTTCACTCCATTGACTTACATCTAGTATTTCTTGATTGGTTAACGGTGTAAGTTTTCTCCAAACTAGCTTTCCATTCGTATTATAAATATTCAGACTATTAACTGTCTTCGAAATGTTTTGAATTCTAATTTCATCCTTAGCAGGATTTGGAATAATATTCAATATGGATTCAGATGATCTTGAGTTAAGTTGCCCAATGTGTAGAACCTCAGATTTTTTATTGCAGTCTTTTGTACAATTAAGCGGTTGAGGAGAAAATGATTCAGTACCAGAAGAAATTATAGTTCCAGTACGCGTTAAATTAAGGCAATAGTCCTCAACTTCTCCATACAATATACTACTACAAGCAGTGGAAGCATATGCGCCATACGACATGATCACTCTCATTCTAACTTGTCCCAATTCATAGGAAGCAGGCAACATGAATTTGCCGCAAAGTCCTGTATTGCCTGAACCCAAAAGAACAAGTTCATTAGGCTGGAAAAAAGCATCATTATTAAAGTCAATCCAAATTTTCCAGTAAACAGTGTACAAGTTATTTTTAAAACCAGGTTCTACGCATACATCGTAAAACTGATTGTTTTTAAGATTTCCACAAGGTTGACCAAAATAAGCATACCCACCATTATCTCCTGATACATTATCTATATTAGAGATCGTTACATGATCAATCCACATCACATCAGTGTTAAGTGCTTTATTGTAGCAATATTTGGAAATAGAATCACAGTCAACTTTTACAGTGAAACTACAGGTATCCGAGATTCCATCCTTTGATGCTGCATAAGATATTTTATTGTTGCCGCAAGGGATCAAAGTACCATTACTTGGACCTGAAATTTGTTTAAGAACATAACAAGGCATCTGACAAATAAATTCTTTTGAAATATTTCCTGGGAGATCACTCCATGTGCCATCAGGGCTTAATTCTACATAATCATTTAGAGGATTGATACTATTGGGATGACCTGAAGCCCAGTTGCTAAATATAAATGGACTTCCATCCACCCACTCGAATGAGCCTTCACGATTTTCATCTGTTCCGCCAATCCATGCCACTTGATTCATAAGTTTGCTAGAAATAAAACTATTTTCTTCCTTGTTTCTAATTACAGCTAGTTTGCCACCATTGAGTATGCAATTAATTTTTGCATCCGACCATCTAGCAGGAGATAGCGAACAGAAATATCTATTTCCAGCATATTCACCCATATAAATAAATCCAGGCATACTATCCAAACAACTACCACAGTATTTAGCTTTAGGGAGATCCCAATTCACAATTACTCCTTTTGCACTGGTATTAGTTCTATAGACAACTGTATCATTTGGACAATCAATTTGAATTTCAGTTCCGAGTACATTTATTTTAAAACTTGAAGTAGTTGAATTTCCACAGCCATCCGTAGCTGTATATAATATGGTCGTCACTCCACCATTAAATAAGCTGCCGCTTGTTTTGCTGCCTATTAAACTTACTAAATTGCAATTGTCAGTGGCTGTTGGTGGAATCCAACTAACAGGTATTTGGCATTTGCCTTTGGCATCAATAATAATATTTGATGGAGTTCCAATTATAATTGGCTTTGTTGTATCAGATAATGTTATTTTTTGCTTGCATGTTGCAAATAAGTTAGCATTATTGGGATCAATAGCAAGCCATGTTCTTTCAATAACTTTTGCACCTACACAAGGACCTGAGCTTAAGATTTTGTCGGTGAATGTAACGATTGCTGGTACACAGTATGGTGTACCCAAAGCGACTGTAGCGTTTCCAGTTAAACTAGGATCGATTGAAGTAGAAGGACATGATTTATAATCTGAAGGACAAGTTAATACAGGAGGTTTATTGCAACATTCATTTGTCACTGTAATATTGAAGGAACAATTACTTGTATTTCCGCAAGCATCTGTCGCGGTATAAGTTACTTTGGTTATTCCAGTGAGGAACCTGGTATTTGGTCCATGCGATCTTACTAATGAAACTAACCTACATGCATCATCTGCAGTAGGTTCTGTCCATGTAGGAAATGCCTCACAATTGTAATTTGGATTTACTGTAAAATCTTGAGGGCAATTTTTAAATACTGGAGGATTAATATCAATCAATTCAATAGTTTGAACACATGAGTCTCTGAAGCTTGAATTATTTGGATCTACAGCTAACCAAGTTCGATTCACACGAATTGAACAAGGTTTATTCACAAGAATAAAATCTTTATAGCTTACCAATGGTTCATTGCATCCTAGATTTCCCTTTATTACAGTTGGAAATCCAAGTCTGATCGGTTCAATAGATCCTGGACAATCGACAATATTAGCGGGACAAATAATATGTGGAGGACGATTACAACAATTATCTAATACAGTGACATTGAAGTTACAACCTGAAGAATTACCACAAGCATCAAAAACAGAATAATATATTGTTCTAGTACCAATTGTAAATTCTGCACCACTTTCATGAGAACTGGAAACAGTTATTGTTCCACAATTGTCGCTGGTTTTAACTTCCCATTCAACAATTGCAACACAATTCTCATTGGACTTTACTTCAATGTCTTTAGGACAAATTACGATTGGCTTTATCGTATCTTTGAGTTCGATTACTTGAATGCAAGATGATTTTAAATTTGGTTTAATTGAATCGATTGCAAGCCAGGTTCTTTTTATATAAGTTGAACAAGAATTTACTTTAGTTATTTCGTCTGTATAACTTACTATCGGATTTCTACAACGTGAGCTTCCTGGATTAACAGTTGGAGAACCTGTTATACTTGGCAATGTAGACGAATTAGGGCAAGCGATAAAATTAGTAGGACATATTATAATTGGAGGAAGATCACAACAATTATCCGTTACAGTAATGTTGAAGCTTTTGGTAGACTTATTGTTACAGTTATCAATGGCTGTATAGGTAACTTTGGTTACCCCAATTGGAAATCGAGAACCGTTTAGATGAGAACTTACCAAAGACACATTTGAACAATTATCTGAAGTTGTAGGTGGATTCCAATTTACTGTTGCAAAACAATCAATGTCGGAGGCTACAACAATATCATTAATTACACCAATTGATGGCTCAAGAGTATCTTTTAATTCAATATTCTGAATGCATGATGCAAACTTACCATTGCTTGTATCAGTTGCAATCCACTTTCTAGATACTTTAAGAGAGCAAGGCTTGAAAATCAAAGTATCATCGATATACTTAATGGTTGGAGTTGTACAGAATTTATTGCCTTTGAGAGCACTACCTCTTCCTGTTACAGAAGGATCTATGCCTTGTGGACAACCCTTAAAATCTGCAGGACAAATTACAACAGGAGGCTTGTCGCAACAATTGGATTCAACTGTTATCGTAAATTGACAACCTTTAGTATTTCCGCAAGCATCAGAAGCAGTATAAAAAACAGTTGTTGTTCCCACATCAAATCTTGAACCTGATGGATGTGAAGAGACCAATGTTACTCGAGAACAATTATCACTTACCTGAGGTTGAGCCCACTGAACCGTTGCTTTGCAGTCTGGTTCAGATTTTACGGTAATGTTAGCAGGACAAGTAATAGATGGTTGTTGGGTATCGCTTAATTCTATATCCTGTAAGCATGTTGCAAATTTACCATTGCTTGTATCCGTTGCGATCCATTTCCTAGACACTTTTACTGAACAAGCATTGAAAAACAAAGTGTCATCAATATATTTAAGGGTTGGAGTTGTACAGAATTTATCGCCTTTGAGGGCACTACCTCTTCCAGTCACAGAAGGATCAATTCCTTGTGGGCAGCCTTTGAAATCCGCAGGACAAATTACAA
>JBDSHL010000518.1:0-4410 GCA_039918515.1 Saprospiraceae bacterium
ATCATCTTGAAAGTCATGCTAATATGATAGGTGAATTAAAGGGATCTCCTAATGGTAAGTTATTAGTGTCTGTAGTTTTTGTTGATAATTTTCTTGAAATTTTCTCTTTTGATGATAAAAGTGGTCAAGTTACAAGATGTCTAGCTAGTATTGATCTTGGGAGATTTGAACCATGGATGTATAGTGTAGAATTCACTAATGATAGCCACTATCTTTATGTTAGTCAACCAGGAGATAATTATACTAATTATAATGCAATAATTTTTAGACTGGATTTAAGCTTAATTGATGTTTCTAAAAGTCCAAAAGATAATGGAATTCTTTTGCTTGCCAAGAAGTTAGACATCATTACAATTCCACAATCGGATGCAAAGTATTATTTTGGAGCATTAAAGAGAGCACCTTCTTTCTATAGTAGCGATGAAATTGTAATATCTAGACCTGATAATTCATTCCTTAGTATAATAAGTAATGCCACAAATGCTCAGGCAAAATATATCGAAAGTAAGTATTCATTAGATCATTTAATTGGGCAACTGGGTTTGCCACAAACCAATGTAATGGATATTATTGAACATTCTGAACTTGGAAGAGATACGAACTTATGTATTGGGGATACTTTATCCTTAAAATTTGGATCAGAAAGAACCCTATGGAGTAATGGAGTGCGAGGCAAAGAAATTACTGTTAATACACCTGGTTGGTACTGGGCTGAGATAAAAACTACATGTGTAACATTCAGAGACTCAATTCTAGTAACTTCCAAAAATTGCACAAGTGCATGTGAGTTGGCATGTGATAGCATTGAATGGATAGATTGGATTCAAAAAACAACCATTATGCTAACTGGTATATCAAAATCTTATGGATCGGTAGACCTCAATCTCGATTCTAATACGGGTACTATTAATCCCTTATTTACTAATCTAATCTTGAACAGTAATAAATATTTCCCTAAAGTTATAAATCGTTTACCTACTCCGTGGATGCCTGGAATACCTTCAATCACTAAATTGATTCACCAAGTCAACGTGAATAAAATTAATTCAAAAAAGGATATTCTACTTCTTTTAGGAAATTTTCCGAATTCAAGAAGATATAGCACATCACAGTTAGGTAAATTAAGAGTTCTCGATAGAAATGGAATTAAGCTAGACCTTTCAAATGTATGTTTAGTGTTTTCAGATGCTTCAGGATCAGCTAGTCCAATAAAAATTACAAACTTAGGGAATGAGATGTTATTTTTAGTTGATGACATAAGCAATGCTGATGGTGAAATACTTGTTTTTAATAATTTACCTGACAGCACCTTCATAATCGAAGTAGAACACAATAATGAAAATAGTTCATCATATGATGGAATATTTCTTACTCTTGGTTTTCCGAAATGTTGCAAGAATGTTACATTGATTTTGGATACTACCA
This sequence comes from Saprospiraceae bacterium, assembly GCA_039918515.1. Classification (GTDB taxonomy): domain Bacteria; phylum Bacteroidota; class Bacteroidia; order Chitinophagales; family Saprospiraceae; genus Vicinibacter. The sequence continues at coordinate 1,426 of JBDSHL010000518.1, forward strand.
GTTGTATGCCAATTGTTTTTAATGGGCTAACATATAATAGATCAGGCACTTATAAAATCGAGGATAAAATTCAAAATTGTATTCGTACAACTTTTCTAAATTTTAACTTAATTCCAAGTTTGGTTCTCAATCTTCCAAAGGATACAATATTATGTACTGGATCAACACTTACATTAAATTCTCCTTTTGAAAATACTAAATGGAGTACAGGTCAAGTAGGAAAGCAAATAGTCGTTTCTAATAAAGGGAAATATTGGGCTACCGTTGATTCAACTTGTGGATTAGTAAGTGATACTATTAATATCAGCTATAAAGATTGTAAAGCAGATTCCTGTGGAATTTCATTGAATCAATCTTGCCTTCCATCTGGTCAAGTCGAGTTATCTGTTTATGATAAAAATGGAAATTTAGTCAACCCTCAGAATAGAAATATCGAACTTTTCTGGGATATCAAACAAGGTCCTAATAACTTAGCGTATTCGATAATTAATAAGAACCCAATAGTACTAAATGAAAATATTAAGTTTAGCATGACATCGAAAATATATTCTTGGAAAGTAAATGATCCAAAAACCATTGAATATGCAGATATTTGTCAATCCCGAATTATAGATAATTCACTTTCTACTTGTCTGGGTCCTTGTGAAAACTTTAAACTAATATTATCTTCCTGTAATGATGATTATTACAAAAACAATAACCTTAACTTCCCGAATGCATTGTGCAAGTCCATATGTTCAAGTGATTGTCAATTTATTGTTGGCATATTTGATCTCAATGGTAACTTATTAAATCCCGCAGAGTATGATATTAAATGGTCAACTGGGTCTTCAGGGAATTATGTGACATTGATGCAACCATATTATAGTACCTTGAGTGTTGAAGTTAAGAAAGGTGATTGTATTTGGAATGGAAGATATTGGAAAAGTTGCAACCTATATAAAAAATTTGGAGACGGAAGTCGGATTTCCGAAAGGAATAGTATAACTAAATCCGAGTTAATCCTTATTTATTCTCAATCTCGGAATATAATTCTGTATGATATTAACGGCAATCAAGTTCCAAAATTAAGATTGATAGCTGGTGATATTTCTGCTGGAGTGTATTTAGTTCAAACTAAATTAGAAAATGGTTCACAAAATTTTGAAAAAATCTTCATTAAAGATGAATAAGAATTAATGAAAAAAGTATTTCCATTTATTAGATGTTATTTGTTTGTAGTTTGTTTAGTATTTTCGAATTTATGTAGTTCGGTTAAATGTCAAAGAATTACAGAAAATGGAATTAACAAGAACCTATCAATATTATATAAATCTGAGGAGCTATCGAATTTTTTTCCGGGATGTAAAAAAATTGATTGGTTTAATTGGCAAAAAATAGCAAGTTATAAATACCAAGGAACATCTATATATGGAGATAAAGCAACATTTAATGCTGACCCTTCTTCATTATTTCAGGGATTGTTTAATTTAGAATTGAATGATAATTCATTTCAACCAAAAATAGTTCCTCAAATGCCAACTCCTTTTATGCCTGGCAACAGCACAAAAGTTTTAACTCATCGCATAGCATTGGATAAGGTTACTTATATTGATAGTTTGTATTTTTTCATAGCATCTGTTCCGAATTCTGATAATGGCTTTCAAGGACCGCAATATTTAAAAATTCGTGTTTATGATAAGGCCAATAATTTAGTGGATATTTCTAACATGAGGTTACTTTTTCGTGATCCAAGTATTTATGGATTAAGCAGCACAGATGTTAAGTTTTCACCATTTGAAATACAAATGATGGTAAGCAATAATGGTTCTTTAGCGGATGGGGATGCACTAATTTTCAACGGATTTCCTAAGAACTCCTATTATATTGAAATAGAACATAATGACGATAAAAGTTTTACTTGGGATGGCGTTTTTATAAATCTGGGATTACCAGTATGTTGTTCTCCATTTAGCTTAATTTCTAAGGACACTACCATCTGTGAAGGATCTTCCATTACACTTCAATCTCCTGAAGACAGTAGCCTCTGGAGTAATGGAGTTCTTGGCAAAGAGATTGTTGTTAATTCTGCGGGTTGGTATTGGGCAGAAATAAAAAACCTTTGTGGAACATTTAGAGATTCGATAAATATTAATTTCAAAGTTTGCTCAAGTCCTTGTACCCTAACTTGTGATACAATAAAATGGGTAGATTGGGTTCAAAAAACAAAAACAAGCTTCACAGCCATATCTAAAGATTTTGGAAGTGTAAGTTTGAATTTAGATCTGCGTACTGGTACAATTAACCCAATTTTAAACAATCTTAATCTAAATAATAATATTTACTTTCCAAAATTCGTATCAAGGGTTCCAACTCCATGGATGCCAGGGATACCAAATATTACAAAATTGATCCATCAGATACTTACTGATAAAATTACGTCAAAGAAGGATTTGTTAGTACTTGTAGGTAATTTTCCAAATGAGAGAAAATATAACAGCCCACAAACTGGCAAACTAAGAGCTCTTGATAAAAATGGAATAAAACTAGATATTACAAATGTATGTTTAGTTTTTAGTGATAATACAGGTGGTGCAAGCCCGTCAAAAATTACAAGACTTACCGATGAAATATTGTTCAAGGTTGATGACATGAGTACAGCAGATGGCGAAGTATCAATTTTTAACAATTTCCCGGATGATACCTATATAATTGAAATTGAACATAATAATTCTATAAGTTATACCGCAGACGGGATCTACCTAACAGTAGGTTTTCCTAGTTGTTGTATGATCGATACAAGTAAAATAGACACAACTGTTTGTGATTTTTTAGATTTTAATGGCATTAGAATTACACAGTCAGGAAAATATTATATGACTATTAAAAGAGCAGATTGTGATAGCGTAGTAGAACTTAATACACACATTGAAGTCCAAAAATCTTTCCAACTTCCAAATGATACAACTCTCTGTTTCGGAAATTCTATAGTTTTAATTTCTGATT
>JBDSHL010000519.1:0-1947 GCA_039918515.1 Saprospiraceae bacterium
GCATCCCATCTATAACATGAAAAAGTATAATCTTGCATAAATTCTGGATGGACTGACGGTTTAATTAAGTCTTTAATTTTTAATAGACAATGATCTAATTTCAAATCAAATCGAAATGATTTATCAGGGTCAACAGAAATATAAAATTCATCTGAATTACTTCCGGTAAATATACAATTGGTGAATTCTGTATTTAAATCTTTCTTCGTATAAAATTGGCAAAAAGGAGGATCCATACAGAAATTATTACTCACAAAAGTGGATACATCATCGTTGCCGATATTAGCCATAGTGCAATAATTAAATATATAATTACCTCCACATTGCAATGAAACAGAGGATTGACCTTGATTATAAAATAAGCAATTATTTACTTCAATTGAAGAAGAATATCCTGCAATACCATTATATGTATTGTTGTAAAAAATACTATTATTTATTTTTCCTTCAGAAAGAGAATCAAAATAAATTCCTATTAAATTATTCTTGATGGTGGAATAGTTTATTTCATTACCTTTAGAATACTTGTCTATGAATAATCCTGACCATTGTCCAGGTATATTTTTGAATGATTCTTCTAATCTTACCCCTTCCAATATTATTGGTTTAGATTTAGATCCTTTAATCTTTATGGTGGCATCAGAGCCGATGATTAATCGTCCATCGTTATAGAAAAAAGTATTGCCATTACTATCATTTGCTTTAGTAACTCCTCCAAAAAAATGCAATCGTGTTCCTTCTTTAATTTCTAGACAACCATGATCTAAATAAACTATACCATAAATAATATATGGCTTCGGATCATCCCATACTAAAGTTTGATTCATTAAGTCAATTTCGGCAATTTGTCCCTTATTTGATTTAGAAGGAAAATAATTGGCATTTTGTCCTCTAGCATCAAGCAATATTTTCTGTGTAACAGAATTACTAATACAAATTATTGAATCTTGAATAATAAATGGGCTTATTGATAAAGGATCAGCTGGGTTAATTTTTACTTCACAAAAAACATAAATGCTGTCCTCAGGTCTTAATTCAATATCTGAAAAACTAGTGCCAGGAATTCCATCCACATTTAATTTGAAATGATTTTGATCTCCTCCTGAAAGTTTCAAACTTGAAATACTGATAAAATCTTTTTTTCGATTATAGATTTTGAATGAAAGTGTTGCACTTCCAATGGTAGTGAAGACCGTATCAAAACTCAAGGTATCTACTGAGAACTCTGGAATATCCGATGGATTTGTAGTAAATCGTTCCTTCCGACAACAGATTATAAAAAGGCAAATTAAAAGAATGGAAAAGATACTATGTTGAAATCTAAACATATTATTGAACGAAAAAACGAAGATATGAATACAAATTGTACTACTTTTGTGCAAAATTATTCGAATGTCTGAAAAAAATACATCTAGCACTTCAGATTGGCTGATTTTCTTAGTTTCTACAGCGGTTACTTGTGGATTACTGGTTTATGCACCAGCATGGTTTTGGGTTACTTTACCATTTGTCTTAACCTACCTGACTAAGGCACTTAAGGCTCTGTAATTTTTGCAGAAAAACTGCTTTCGTCCTATTTGCTTTTAATGATTTTTATTAAACATATGTTGATTATCAGTAATAATATATATTATTAATAAAAATTATATGATAGTTGATCTAATCATCCCCGTCCTTAATGAAGAAGCCTCTATTGGATTAGTCATAAGAGATCTTCCAAAGGGTATAATAAGGCATACTATTGTATGTGATAATGGCAGCATAGATAAAACAGTTGAGGTTGCATTAAGCTCGGGCGCAATTGTTCTTCATGAACCTAAAAAAGGTTATGGTGCAGCGTGTTTAAAAGGAATGGAATATCTTCTTCATCAAGATATTGAGTCAGACATCGTCTTATTTATTGATGGAGATTATTCTGATTTTCCACAACAAGCAACCCTTTTACTT
>JBDSHL010000520.1:0-3305 GCA_039918515.1 Saprospiraceae bacterium
CCGAATATCAAATGCAAGTTTCAACGGAAATTGAAAATATTGTAAGGCAAAACTGCCATTCTCAAGCAGACAACTTTTGCGACACTCCTCCCGATTATATAAGCAGCAGATGGACCTGCAATGAAACGGACAGTAGCAACACCATCCAGAAAGATATAAATGGAAACTCGTTCAGATCAGACGGAAGTCTATTCATGTCTTACGCATTAGATAATTGCATGTCAAGGTTCACTGAAGAACAAATGACTTCCATGCATAATAATTTAGACAATAGAAGAAATGATCTGGATCGAAATGTTTCCCCTTTAAGTTTTTCAAATTTTGATAATATTAATATTTTTCCAAGCGATTCTACCATTCAAAAAATAAAAGTAATATTTTTTTGGAATCCAATCCGAAATGCAGATAAATACATTTTTCAGTTAGCAAGAAATAAAGTATTCTCTGTCTTAACAAAAAATGTTATAATGAATAATAATAGTATCGAAGTAGATTCTTTGATTCCTGGCAAACGTTATTATTGGAGAGTTATCCCTTTGAATAATTTCGATTTCTGCAATGAAGGATCTAATCACTTTACTTTCACGACAGAAGAACTAACTAATGTTTCTAATACTATTGATAAGGAAGTAATAGTCTTTCCAAATCCAATTAAGCGATTTAATAACATTAATATTCGGTGCAGAGATAATAACCTGAATACCCATATAAGAATCTTAAACAATACAGGTGTGGATTGTACGAATCAAATTCAAGTAGTTAGAAATACTAATAATATTGAATTGGTTTCGACTGCATTAAAAGGAGGTGTTTACTTTCTTGATATCCAAAACAAATTTTACAAAATAATTATTTTGGATTAATGAATTTACACGAATATCAAGGTAAGGAAATACTCAATTCGTTCGACATTCCAACTCAAAAAGGAATAGTTGCAACATCCGTTGAAGAAGCTATCATAGCCTATGATGAAATTCTTAAATACTCGGGCACAAAATTCGTCGTAGTCAAAGCACAAATACATGCTGGTGGAAGAGGCAAAGGTGGAGGTGTTAAAATTGCAAAGAACAGAGAAGAATTAATTCAATTTTCAAGCAACATATTAGGAATGATGCTTAAAACGCCACAGACACCTGGAGGAATGAATGGTCCTGGTAAGCTAGTTCAAAAGATATTGATCGCGGAAGATTCTTATGCTCCAGATTTCGATGCCTGCAAAGAATTTTATTTGTCAATACTTACCGATCGAGGAAGTCAGAAAAATGTAATTATTTATTCTACACAAGGTGGAATGGATATTGAAAAAGTTGCAGATGAAACTCCTGAATTAGTATTCAAAGAATTTGTAGATCCCACTATTGGTTTTCAGGATTTTCAAGGAAGAAAAATAGCCTTCAACTTAGGACTTTCTGGCAAAGTATTCAAAGAAATGGTTAGCATTATCCCAAAATTTTATAACGCTTTTGTTAAGTCTGATGCTAGTCTGATTGAAATTAATCCATTGCTGAATACAAATGATGATAGAATTATTGCAGTGGATTGTAAGTTCGCTTTGGATGATAATGCAATGTATAGACATCCTGCTTTTGAATTAATGAGAGATGAAAACGAAGAAGACCCTATAGAAGTTGAGGCTAGAAAAAACAATCTTAATTATGTCAAACTGGATGGCAATGTTGGATGCATGGTCAACGGTGCAGGATTAGCTATGGCTACCATGGATATTATCAAAATGGCAGGTGGTAACCCTGCTAATTTTCTAGATGTTGGAGGAACCGCTGATGCTCAAAGAGTTGAAAAGGCGTTTCGAATAATTCTTAAAGATACTGGGGTAAAAGCCATACTCGTTAACATTTTTGGAGGAATTGTTCGTTGTGATCGCGTAGCTCAAGGAATTGTAGATGCCTATAAAAACATTGGATCAATTAATATCCCAATTATTGTAAGATTACAAGGAACTAATGCAGAAATTGCTAAGAAAATAATCGATGATTCAGGACTGAAAGTTGAATCTGTAATTCTATTACAAGAAGCAGCCGACTTAGTTACGAAAATCCTTAAAAACTAATCTTGGACACCATTCGTCTATGCAGACTCAACGAAATTATACAACGAGTCGTAGCACTTAACTTTGATAGTCCAATCTGGATTACAGCAGAACTAGTTCAAGCAAAAGTCAATAAAGGACACACCTATCTTGAAATTGCAGAAAGATCTGAACACGAAGATATCATTGCACAATCTTCAGCTGTAATATGGAAGAATAATTGGAATATTCTATCTAAGAAAATTGACAACACAATTCTTAAAGAAGGCAATCAATTAAGACTTTATGTGTTAGTCGAATATCATCCCAGGTTTGGACTGAAATTAAATGTACTAGATATTGATGTCACATATACCTTGGGCGAAATATCTAAATTGAAACTGGCTACGATTGAAAGGCTTAAACAAGAATCATTATGGCAGAATAATAAATCAACAAAACTTCCTCTGGTTATTAAAAAAATAGCTGTTATTACAAGCTTAAGCTCCGCTGGTAAAAAAGATTTTGAATCTCAACTTTTAGATAATCCTCATGGCTATATGTTTCAATTAGTTTATTTTCCTGCAACAATGCAAGGTTCAAATACACCAACTGAAGTCAGCCATGCACTCCATTTGATTAATATTCAACTTGAGAAAGCATTTCAATGTATAGTTATTATTCGAGGTGGTGGTGCCAAACTAGATCTCATAGACTTTGATCAGTATAACATTGCGCAACAAGTTTCTTTAAGCAAAATTCCTGTACTTACTGGCATAGGACATCATCAAGATGAATCCATTGCCGATATGAATGCATACCTTTCCTTAAAGACTCCCACAGCTGTTGCTGAATTTATTCTTCAACACAATTTAAATTTTGAATCTGATTTAGTAAATAAATTTAATATAATCGCCTCCTTGGCACAATCTAAAATAAATAAATCGTTAGATAAATTGAGTAATGATAAAAATAAAATTAATTATCAGTTTAACCAAACTGTTTTTCGAGAACTCTAAAAATTAAGCGAGCAAAAACACAGTCTAGTCCATTTTGGAAATAGCTTATATCATAATAGAAGTATAAAGTTGTTGCAGTTATCCCACTTAATAGACAACAATAATACCATTGAAATTTTAAATAAAGGCTTTACCTTAAGTTTACAAAATAACAAAAGAATCAGAACTAAAAAAGACATCGACCATTCAATTCCACTTACAACTATTTTTGTAGACGGAAGTATACTAAGTACAATTACAAAATCATGAAAAAATCAAAA
>JBDSHL010000521.1:0-9060 GCA_039918515.1 Saprospiraceae bacterium
AATAGTAGATTTAAAATTGAAGAGATTTACAAAATAGCTTGACGTATTGCATCGCATTATAAAGTGCGACGATCTGGGTTCTATTCCTTTATTCATCACAATAGGCCCAAGAAATCCTAACTTACAGCTTTGACAAAGAGAATATGCTAAGCCTATCATTTCTACTGCCGAATTAACTTTCCTCTTTGTATTAATCTTCCTTTCCATTGTATCGAATAGATGTATAATCCTGATGGAAGTTCTTTTAGATCAATTTCTGAACGCATTCCATGTAAGCTTTGTTTGAGTACTTCCTGTCCATTGATATTATGTATACTAAGCAAGTAGGAACGATTCTCCATGCTCTCATCGTTCAGATAAACTCTCCATTGATCCTTAACCGGATTAGGGTAGGTATGAAATAGCACATTAAATTCTTCCGGCTCCACATTAACTGCGGTGTTACACCCAGGTACTACGCATCCATTGCTGTCCACCTTGACCACCCAGGCCTTACTACTATTGTCTCCTTGTGCCCAATTGTATCCGGTAAGATAATATCCACCGTCATCTGCTATTGCAATGTTCGTAAAGACTTCATCACGATCTTTCCAACCATGAGTGAATTCTCGCTTCCAGATGCTATCTCCAGTAGGACTGAGTTTGATTAAGTAGCCTAGTGCTGAAGTAGTATCATCATGGATAATTGCGCCAGAACAAATAATATTGCCATTATTGTCAGTGATACATTTATTATTATTAGATCCAAGATTATTATAAAAAATCTTTTCGGATTTCTTTATCCCTGAACTATCCAATTCAATGGCACATGTCCAAGTCTGAGTATTGTCTGCATAAAATGGAATATATTTTGAACCAACTAATAAAATATTTCCATTTGTAAGTTCTTTGATATAACCTAACCAATATCCATACTTAAATTGCTCTATATCTTTTCTCCAGATAACATCTCCATACTTACTTAATTTAATGATTAATCCTTTATTGTATAAAGTTCCAATCTGAACCTCTCCAACACAATAAATATCCCCACTTCGAGATTGCATAACATAATCAAGCCCTTCCAAGCTTGCACTATCCTTCTTCGGAAAATGTATATACTTAATGATATTACCAATACTATCCGTCAAGATAAAAATGGCAGAATCACCCTTCTGATATGTTCCACCTGTGGAACTTATTTGACCATCATCTCCAACCATTGCAATGTTGGAATTATTAAGTCTGGTTATCTTATACACACCGGGATGATTATTATTGCCCTTGATGGTGCGTGTCCAAATAGTATCCATATTAGAATTTAATTCTCCATACATAATAATCCTAGAACTACTATCTCTTAGGATCCTAATTCCACAAATTAACACTTCTTTTTTTTCCTTTAGTGCATCAAAAATCCTAAATGGATTCAAGGTATCTAAGTATAAATTGTTTGATAATATAATGCCTTGTTTATTTAATTTAACCAAACTAGTAGGAAATCCATAACTGTATCTATAATCAGTCTTTATGAATGCGTAAATTGAATCTCCAACTTCAATTGCAGGGTGTGAAATACCTGAAATGTTATTTTGTCCAGTTGCAATAATCACATCAAATTGATTCTGAGAATAAATTGTGTTAACTATTAAAATAAATAGAATAATTTTGTACATACTATCAAAAATAAGGCATTACGCGAACACGCCATGCCATTTCGTTTAAAATTATTTTTTAATACCTTTAGAATGTAGAATAACTTCCCCATTATTGCTCACTATTCCATAAAATAGTCCTTGAGGCCATTGCGCTGTATTAACTTTAATTCAAATCCTTTAATGTTATATTGAATAATTCTTTGCCATCGTTTAGTCGCTATCTTACGAAATGTATTAATTGTTCCTAATTTTTTTCAAAAAAAAATCTCCAGCCTTTGCTGGAGATTAGAATTCTTAGAATTCAAGGATAAACCACATAATTCAAACAAAAAACTTGAACAAATTTCAATTAGGATGATAACTTTGTTTTTCGTAGCTTGTTTAGTTCATTATGCTGGCTCGTAGTGCTCACTTGGAACACAAAAAGCAAACCGAATCTAAAATCAGTCTTTGAGAATATCTTAATCTCAGAATCTAACAGAGAATATCAATCTCTTGTACGATCTGCATGTCTATATTATTTAGGTTAAAAATTTTGGGAGTAGTCTTTATCATTTCTATTATTTACTTCATTTTAAAAAAAATCTGGCTACTAACTCGCATTGCTAGTTTGGATACTGATTCAATGGGAAGGCTATTTCCTTAATCAAAGAAATATGCGCAAGAAAGAACAGCAAAAACAAAGTCAAGCGTTCACCAGACGAGGAGTTAATTCCTTTTGCTAGGGGAGTAGTAAGGGCATTGGAAAATATTCTATTATTCCAATAGGAAACTTTCCTCCATATACAATTTCTATAAGGATTGCTGTTGATCATCAGAATTTGGTTTTAATAATTTTACCAGAACTAATATTAACATCATTCTCAAAAATCTGGTAGTAATAGATTCCATTAGGATGGTTAGAAAGCATATTAGTTATAAATTCTTTTTGATCCGTATTTTCCATTCCAATCGATTCGCCTAATTGATTCGAGAAGACAATCCTGAAATGGCTTATATTCTTAAAGTCAAATTTTAATTGATCTGCAAATGGATTTGGGTACACATTAAGATGAACTTTGTCTGAAGGCTTATCATTGACAATTGTAAAAATAAAATTGCCAATCGTATGCCTAACTATTGATGAGTTAAAGATTTTTTTAGAATCAAAAATAACCTTTGCACTATTCTCAATCTTCGTATCTACTGTAATCTCTCCAGCTGGTTTTATGGAATAAGAAAAATACAATTGAGAACCCAATTCAGATTCGCTTAACGGTAGCAAGTTAAGATCATCGAATACTATTTCTAAAGTTCTATTATCTATAATATTCCAATCGTAATGAAGATCTGTTCTCACCAGTTGAAGCGTTGCTAAATCCAAAGTTGTAGGAATGGTATTTCTAATCACTACGCGGTGAACAATATTGTCTGTAGTATTCTGAACCTTAAAGGAATAATTAATTCTATCATCCTTAACGATAAAATGTAATACTCCTATTCCTTCAGGTAATGCAATAACTTGAATTGGGTTCTGAGTGTTCGATTTAATTTCAGTTGAATATCTTGACTTGTCTGGCGCCTGATCTCCTTGTGCATAATTATTAATATATCCTTTACTCACAGTTCCATTAGGCAGCACTCCACATCCTTCAATTCCCGCACTTGCTCTAACCTTATAAGGATGATTGGCAATGGTATCAACAATAATTATTCTTGTTTTGCCATTAGCAGGATATTTTATAATATCAAATGCATTCTTGTTAAGTTTTACTTTCCCTCCAAAGTTGGGCATGATGTCATCTTCAACCGTATTAAAGACGATCTCTTTCTTCATGTCGCCAGTCCCGACATTTTTGATCTCAAAGACATTCTCATTGTTAACACAAGCAGCCGTTACCATTAGATCAGCCCCGGAATATAAAATGGAAGTTGTGCAGAAATTATGAGGAAATATACTAACAAAATTCTGAATAGTTCTATTCAAATAACTATTTACACATGTAGTTTTGACTAAAAGATTAATTTGATTCGCTGATTGAATATTAATAGTTCCAATATCAAATCTGAATTTGTTCGCACTTATGGTAGTATAAGGAGCATCAGATAGTTCGAGTACTAAATTTGGATCCAGTTCCAATTCAATATATACGTTATTAACAACTTCCGTTCCTTTGTTAAAATATCTTATAGAAGCTTGACTTGATGTACACAATTCCAAAGTTGGAGCATTGAAATCAACTTGTAATAATGGACATTTAATTACAGGAGAAATACTTGGGGAATAGTTAAAACTAACATTCCCTGCATTAAGATTCACAAATGTATTGTTGATACAGCCTTGGATTAATTCTGTAGCTTGAGTAGAAATAGTATAATTGTCGTAAGGAAGAAATCTATCGAAAGTACCATCTTCCTTAGATATGGAAAGGTATTCTGCGGATGAACCCTTGAACTTGATAATTGATCCGGCAACAATTGGTTCATTTACATCTGTAACACAATCTCCATTGTTGTCTAATCTTAATTGACCAGTTACATTCGCCCCAAACAAATTTTGACAGATATTAGTTGTTTGAACTGGAATCACAGTAAATAAGACTGCAAAAAAACTGGTTGGTCTAGTTGCCACATCAAAATCAAAACAAGTCTGAACGTTTTTCTTTATTACAAAAAACTTAAACTCCGCAAGAATAGAGTTATCAGGAAGTGTAAGCCCAAATGCATTTGGATTGGTCCAAGCAAAATTCAAGAAAACTGAGTCCCTTATTGCCGTTTGTACAATTAAGTTGGGATTTAAATTCGTAAAGGAATAACTTAGGTCTTTTGAAGAATAATTAATGGAAATATTAAAATTGTCGACTCCTATGAAATTTGTTGCTTTTAAACTAAGGGTTAAGGTGTCACCTAGTACCAAAGGCTCAAGATAAAGTTTGACGGTATCCTGAGATTTTAACATCAGGGATAACAAGCAAATGGCTTGAATTAGAAGGTACCTTATTTTTAAATATTTTATCATTTCTGCGATTAAAGCTCTTTTGACTCTACAAAAATTCACAAAGTCACAACAAGATACGACTACATTTTTTTATATTTGTACATCATAAATGAACTATTATTATTATATAATGTTGATTTACAATATTTTATAAATTTTATTGTACATTAAATAATCATTTTAAACTATATGAAAATACAATCTATTCTTTCGGTTTTGGACAAAAAAGGGCTTTCAAGGCTTAAGAAGTACCTTAAATCAGAATATTTCTGCACAGATCCCTTGATGCTAAGTTTGCTTGAATTGATACTGGATTCTAAAGATAAAGATAATGAATTAGACAAGAAACAGATCTGGAAAAATCTTTATGGTCAGAAACCTTACCATGACGTGAGCATGAGATTACTCATAAGCAGATTGTTTAGTCAGATCGAGAATTTTATAAAGATGCAGGATAACGTACATTTAGATTTCAATTTGTATCCACTAAAGTTATACAGATATAAATCGGAAGATAAGTTATTTCTCCAATTATTAACCGAACAAAAGGAGAAACTCAATCAATTAAAAGCCCGAAATGAGACATTCTATGACTTACAATACTCTGTAAGTTTGGAAGAATATGATTACCTGGTAACGAAAAAACGGCAAGGGGATTTCAACTTAAAACTCATTTCAGATTCCATTGAAATTGCTTATGCCATTAAGAAACTTAAACATTGTTGTCGCGTTCTTCAAATTCATTCTATATACAAATTAGAAACACCATTTCCTTTTATTCAACCAGTACTAGAACACATTGAACAACAAAAATGGTTTGAGATTCCAATTTTAGGTTTTTATTATTACAACTACCAATCGATTATATATCCACAAAATTCCACTTACTTTAACAATTGTGTAGAGATCTACAATAAACATGAAGCGTTATTCGAAGATGAAGAAAGGAGGTATGCGTTTATTGATATTCTTAATTATTGTATTCGAAAACTTAATGAAGGTTCTGAAGCATATTACGATATCATCTTTAATTTATACAATCGAGGATTAAACCAAGGTTTCCTTATCGACCAAGGCAAACTTTCGAGGTTTACTTATCGGAACATTGCAGAGATTGGCATTCTGATGAAAGAATATCAATGGGTTTTAGATTTTCTTGACAAATACAAAATTTACCTTGACAAGCCTTACCGCGAACCATTTTTTCAATTAGAAAAAGCCCGTGTTCTAAGCGACCAAAGGAAATTTGATAAAGCGATTGAACTGTTGGCTAATCTGAATTTCAGTGATCCTTTAATTGAGCTCAGTACAAGATTGGAAAGAATTAGAATATTTTATGAAATGAATGAAATTGAAGTTTGTCAATACCATGTCGAATCTATGGAATTATTTCTACGAAGAAAAAAATTTATTGGGTATCACACTGACTATTACAAAAATTTTATGAGCTATGCTAGAAAATTGCTTAAACCTGAGAAAACTGATATTAAATATTGGAAACAATTGAGAATTCAAATAGATAAAGAAGAAAAAATAACAGGTAGAAAATGGTTAATTGAAAAGTTTGATTACAAAGTTAACCAATCGATCATTGCAAGATAAATATTTATTCTTTTTTCTTAACTATGCAGGACATAAAGTATTTCGTAAGGGTAAAATAATAATTTTTCTTCCCATTAAGACACAAAATCACTAGGTTTAACTAAGTATATTTTTAGCTTGTAAAACAATGATATTTTTGTATTATGCCAATCATTTAAAAATCTTATTCCGTCCTAAAAGAGGACCACTTAGTATAACTTTACATATAAATGAGACTAGTATAAATTGGACTAAATATCATTTCAAAGTGGTCTAAAAGCTGAAACGGAAATATCTGGAAAAATTACAGGAACTTTTAAAATTATTGTAACTAAGTGTCAAAGAGCATCGGTAACATTTTTTTTCTTACTTAAATAGTTACCTTGCTCTATAATATTCTTCATAAATTTGTACCCATATTATACTTCTTTATGCGTTTTTATATAAAAATTGTTGTTTTTTTTTTTCTTTTTGTAGAATGTAAAAAAACGACAGATCATCAATCATCTACCCCCTCTCAAGCTCCAAGACCTTCAAGTGCTGAAGCTATTATAATTAAAGGTGAACAATTGGATGAAAATTTAAGAGTTGCAGGTGTCTTATTAGCCGCTGAACAAGTAATTATACATCCTGAGATATCTGGGAAAGTAACGCAAATATTCTTCAAAGATGGTCAAGTTGTAAATAAAAATCAACTACTTTTGAAATTAAATGATGAAGATCTTATTGCGAAATTGAATAAATTAAAAATTCAGGAAGAACTTTTACATATAAACGAACAACGGCAATCAGAATTATTGAAAGTTAAAGCTATTGGAAACGCTGAATATGAAAATTCTTCGCTTCAATATAAAAATATACTTTCAGATATTAATATTCTTAAAACTGATCTTAAAAAATATTATATTCGTGCTCCTTTTAATGGAACCTTGGGATTTAGAAATATTAGTCCCGGAGATTTTATCAATTCAAGTACGAACATTACTACGCTTACCCAAGTTCATCCTTTAAAACTCAAGTTTTCAGTTTCGGAACAATATATTAATAGAGTTCAAGTCAAACAGAAAATTTTATTTAGTTGCGATAATCAGAATACAACATACTCTGCAACCATCAATTCTCTATCGCCATTTCTCAATGAAGAAAGTAAGAATCTAGAAATTCTGGCACTCGTTGATCATTCACCAAAAACTTTGCGACCAGGATTGTTTGCTACAGTACAATTTAATATTTCTAAAAAATCGAAAAGTATAATGGTTCCAAGTCAGTGTATTATTCCAAGAATAAAAGACAAACAAGTAGCCTTATATAAATCGGGAAAAGTAATGTTTTCAATCGTCGAAATAGGATTCAGAGATTCTTCTAGGGTAGAAATACTTTCAGGAATTCAAATAGGAGACACTATTCTTACAACAGGATTAATGAAGGTTAAGGAAGGCACTTCAATAAATTTAATTAATTTGAATACCAAGTAATGAATTTATCTCATTTAAGTATTCAAAGACCTGTGCTTGCAGTTGTATTAAATTTAATCATTGTATTATTTGGGTTTATAGGATTTAATTATTTAGGAGTAAGAGATTTTCCAGCGATTGACCCTCCCAATGTAACGGTTAGAACTTCTTATCCAGGCGCGAATGCAGAAATTGTAGAATCACAGATAACCGAACCATTAGAGAAATCCATCAATGGTATTGCGGGTATAAAAAACATTAGTTCATTAAGTAGTCAAGGCAATAGTAACATAACTGTTGAATTTGAACTCAGTGCTAATCTAGAAGAAGCGGCTAATGATGTAAGAGATAAAGTATCTCAATCCTTGCGTAATCTTCCCAATGACCTAGACGCTCCTCCAGTAGTCAACAAAGCGGATGCTAGTGGAGATCCCATATTGAGTATGACGGTTAAAAGTGATACCAAGAATAATTTGGAACTTACTGAATTTGCAAATAATAATTTAGTTGAGAAGTTACAGACCATTCCAGGAGTAAGCAGTATAACCATCTGGGGAGAAAAAAAATATGCCATGAGAATCTGGATGGATCCACTTAAACTCAATGCCTATAATCTGAGTCCACTAGATGTTCAACAAGCGCTTGCCCGTGAAAATATTGAATTGCCTTCTGGAAAAATTTCTGGCGATGCTACTGAAATTAGTATTCGCACTATGGGTAGGTTAAAAACGGAAGAAGATTTTAATAACTTAATAATTATCAGAAAAGATCAATCTGAGATCAAATTAAAAGACATTGGCAAAGCTGTGTTAGGTCCAGAATATGAAGAAACAGTTTTGAAAGAGAGTGGAGTCCCCATGATAGCATTAGCGCTTGTACCGCAGCCTGGAACTTCTTATGTAGCCATTGCTAAAGAATTCTACAAGCGATATGATGAAATCAAATCCAATCTTCCACCAGAATATGAATTGAATCTTGGACTAGATTCAGCAAAGTATATTAATAAATCGATCAAGGAAGTTAAAGAAACATTATTCATCTCGATTATTTTAGTGATCATCATAGTTTTCTTATTTTTTAGATCCTGGATTATTGCAATTCGACCTTTAATTGATATTCCTGTGTCTTTGATTGCAGCATTTTTTATCATGTATTTGTCTGGATTCACCATCAATATTTTAACTTTACTTGCAATAGTGCTTTCGACTGGTTTAGTTGTGGATGATGGCATTGTAGTAACGGAGAATATCTTTAGAAAAATGGAAAAAGGCATGTCCAGAATTCAAGCAGCTAAAGAAGGCACTTCGGAAATTTATTTTGCAGTAATTGCTACATCTTTGACTTTAGCTGTAGTATTTATTCCAGTTGTTTTTCTTGGGGGATTTGTAGGAAGGCTTTTCAGAGAATTCGG
>JBDSHL010000522.1:0-2722 GCA_039918515.1 Saprospiraceae bacterium
AATGAAATATATTTTTGTCATGATGGAGGATTAAACAAATATGATGAGAATACAGAGTCTTGGGAAGAATTAAGCAATGGACTACCCATTACTCAATTTTATAAAATGGCGATCTCCACAACAACACCGCCCACACTTATTGGAGGAAGTCAAGACAATGGAGGATTCATAAAAAGATCCAATGGCACTTGGGGAAATACCAATGGTGGTGACGCCATGTGGCAGTTACTTGATCCTACAAATTCAAAAATTGGATATACAGAATATTGGGGCGGAAGAGCTGTCTATAGAACTACAGATAACTTTAATAACCTGACCGACCTTCATGCTAATATCCCCGGAGAACCGCAAGGCCAATGGGTTACTCCTTTTAATTTAAATCCGCAGAATCCTAAGACTTTTATCATTGGCTATAATGATGTATTCATAAGCCCTGATCGAGGCAATACTTTTTTTCCAATTTCCAATAATCTTACTGGAGCTGAAGATAAAGATTTTCGAAATGTTGACATGAGTCCAGTGGATACCAATATTATAATGGCCTCTTACTCCAATTTACTTTTCTACACTTATAATTATGGAAAGACTTGGAACAAATCAACTTTAGCAACTAGCTTTGAAATTAGTTCAATAGAATTTCATCCTCAAGACAGCAATAGATTATGGGTGACAAGGTCTGGATTAGGCACATTCAAAGTGCAAGAATCAATAGACAAAGGAAAGACGTGGAAAAATCTAACTTCAAATTTTGTAAATACTCCTGCTCTTATTATTCGATTTGACCAAGCATCAAATAGTTTATTTGTTGGTACAGACATAGGTTTATTTTATTCTGATGCGGACAAAATAAATTGGCAGTATTATGGGAATGGATTACCAAACACTTCCGTTACCGATATTGAATTACATCAGGCAACTAGAAAAATGTACATTTCTACCTATGGAAGAGGTTTTTATTCCATTGATCTTCCTTCTTGTGCACCTGCAGTGATGACTGTGCAATCTAAACTAAATACCAAATCTTTCGCTTATGCGGACAGTATAAAAATTTGCCTAGGAGATGAAGTAATATTAAAATCTCATATCGATAATCTACAGGGTTCATATCATTGGAGAGGTCCTCGTAATTTTGACACCATCATAACCAATACTAACCTTCTTAACCTTGGAGCATTTAAATCCATTTCAAAAACAGGAAACTATTCCCTTGAATTCGTCTCAGAAAAATTATGCACACGAATTGACAGCATCTACATTAAAGTCAATGCGTTGCCATCCACTCAGATCATTAGTGATTTTCCAGAACTTGATTGTAGTCATAACCAAGTTACGCTAAGCAATTCATCCCTCAATTCAAGCAATCAATATCAATGGTCGATGAATGGAAAATCTATTTCTGATTCCTCAAACATTACTATTTCAAATGCTGCAACTTACGTCTTAAAAATTACCAATTCAGCAACATCTTGTTCCTCTACGGACACTATATCAATTAATCAAGTTCTACCTCCGGAAATTTCCTACACAAGCCAAAATGTCGAGTGCTATGGCGAAAAAACTGGTTCTATCGATTTAAAAATCAAAGGCGGAACTCAACCTTATTCTTTAGTATATTCTAATCCAATATTGTTAAATGGCTTCAATAATTTGCCAGCTGGAGAATATATTATTATCATCACAGATTCGAAAAATTGTAATTGGCGAGACACGATTCGAATCAAAGAGAATACTCAATTGAAGGCACAATTTCCAGTGAAAGATGCAGCAGTGTCAGATGGCTCAATTACATCCATTATTCAAGGCGGCGTTCCACCTTATAAATATGAATGGTCCAAAAATGGAATTACCATATCTAATGAACCAGATTTAAAAGATTTAGAAAGTGGATTTTACAAATTAATCATAACTGATTCCCTGAATTGTTTCAAATCATTTGATTCCATTGAAGTAAAGCAAGTCACTTCAGTTTCAGAAAATAAATTAACGGACTTCATTATATATCCTAATCCTACAAAAGACTATTTAACGATTTCATCCATCAGTCATAGTCACTTGAATGTTGATATTGAGATTTGCAATATTTCAGGCTCCAATTATTTTTTCAAGAAAAAAATAAAAAATGCAGAGTTCGAAAAAATAAATCTTTCTTTTTTGAATTCAGGAACTTATATTCTGAAAATTAAAAGTGGCCATAAAGTTTTCGAACATAAAATTGAAATTGTTCATTAATCCTCTCCATTCAACTTACAAATATTATGAATTCATTTAAAAAAATAATAGGTTTAATTCTATCTATACTCTTCTTTCAAAACTTTTGTTTTGCTGGTGAAGGAATGTGGCTTCCCATCTTTCTCAAATCATTAAATGAAGCAGAAATGAAGAGCTTGGGAATGAAAATTAAGGCAGAAGATATTTATGACATCAATAAAGGATCGCTAAAAGATGCGATAGTACAGTTTGGTGGAGGATGCACTTCTGAGATCATTTCGCCGCAAGGTTTAATGCTTACCAACCATCATTGTGGATATGGCTACATACAATCTTATTCAACCCTTGAACATAATTATCTCAAATTAGGTTTTTGGGCTAAAGATAAGTTTTCAGAATTAGCTTGTGGCGGACTTACTGCGACATTGATCGTTCGAATGGAAGATGTAACGAATCAAGTACTGTTAGGCATTACACCAGAAATGAAAGAATCCGAAAGAAAAATAATTTACGA
>JBDSHL010000523.1:0-10283 GCA_039918515.1 Saprospiraceae bacterium
TGAACCACTTAATAGCCAAGGTTTTCGCAAAGGTATACCCACATCTAAACGCAAAATGAGAACACGGATGTCAAGCCTCAAACCAATGCCAGCGTCTACGGCGATGTCTTGCATAAATTTACTGGTAAATCGAGCATCTTCGCCAAAGATTAAACTGTTTTTTGACCAAATATTGCCTGCATCAGAAAATACCGCGCCGTGCAAAATACCCACGATGGGAAAACGCAATTCAGTTTGGACTTCTAATTTAAAGTCACCGCCGATTTGTGGGTAAGCAATTTGTTGTTCCGCAGTTGTTATAACTCTACCTGGTCCTAATCGACGCGGCACAAAACCACGTAAGCTGTTGCTACCACCAATCACAAATTGACGTGTGAAAGGGAGGTAAGAAGAGTTACCATAGGGGTTGCCGATGCCGATATTTAAGCGATTGGATAAATAAAAATCGGGCAGCAATTTTCTTGAATACCGAAGTTCTACATCGAATTTGGCGTATTCAACGAAATATGCACCAACAATTTTCTTGCTAAATGGACCTTCTGGTTTATAAACGAGTCCAGTGATATTACCTGCAATGTCTATATTGCCATTGAAAAATAGGATGTCGGCTGCTCGTGCGTTATTCGTGTTATAGCTAAAATTATAGCTTGTGGAGGTAATGAGTTCAGGCAAGATGGCATAAGTTAAGACTGGAAACTTGTTGATTTGCTCTATATATTGTGCTGAAAAATTAGTGGCATTATTATATGTGATACTGAGTGGGGTTAGGGTGTGTTCTTTTTTGATCGTCTCTTTCCAATTCATAACGTATTGCAATCGGATAAAGTTTTTTGTAAATAATTGCTGCCGCCGTATCCATTCATAGCTAAAAGTAAATTTGGTAGTAGGCAGAACAAAGTTACTTTCCTTGATTCTAAAAGGCATGACAAAACGTGGGACGGACAATGATAATTCCGTACCAACTCTAAAATTATTGTTGGCGCGCAAGGTGTCTACAGAGGATGTTTCGATTGCACCATAGAGTTTGACATTGAATTGTTCAGCCCCTTTTAACAAATTGCGGTTTTTCCAATTAATGTTTAATTGCCCACCTTTAAAAGAGTTTGATTTTGTAAAACCCGCAATTTCTAAATTTAAGTTTTTCTTTTTCAAAGGTGTCAAATAATAATAAACATTCATCCTTCTGGGTGCTAATGTATCGCCAATGGATTCATACCGACTTTTGACGAACTTGAATTGACCCATATTAATATACCGGTTTAAGGTATTGTTATGTTCATTCAAATTGTAATAATCACCTGGCCGATAAGTGAAGGGCCGAACTAAAGTTTTTGGCGAATACTTGTTCACCGTATCTCTGATAAAATAGCCTTCATAATCTATGAGTTCTAGATTTGACGTATCAGGAGGGGGCAATACCAAAGTATAATTCGGAAAAATAGTCACCGAATTAATCACTTGCGGATATCGGGCATTTTTCGGAGTTTCGTTTTTAATAGTGTAAAAAACATTTATTAAATTTTGAACATTTGTAGTATCCAAATAGACCTTTATAAAGTCAGGACTGAAATAGTAAAAACCGTTTCTTTTTAAAGCCAAATCAATGCGATTGCGTTCCGCTTTAATATTTTCGAGGTCAAATTGATCGCCTTTTTTGACATACAGCGTTTTGCTTTTAATGGATAAAATATTGCGTGACAACTCACTAGAATCTAAAGTCCAAGTAATCGAATCAATAAAATAGGGTTTAGAAACTCTTGCAAAATAGATTGCTTTTTGTTTATAACCTTTGGTTTTAGTTGTCCCAGAAACGGTTGATTTGAAGTAACCTTTATTTTCAAGATAGGCTTGCAGATTGAGTGAATTAGCTTTCAGATCAATGACCGTATTCAAAACAGGCGGTTCACCTAACTTCTTACGCAACCAATTACGAAAGCCCACTTCTTTTTTCGGATTACCAATTGCATACCACGCCGCTAATTTGTATGGATAACCGAATATCATTTTATTTTTAGGTGGTCCTGAAATTTTTTTCAATGATTTGGCAATCGGCTTTGATTTACCTTGAAAATCATTTATTTTTTCGAGATGCACTTTCGTACCATTGTACAGCAATGTGCCTTCGGGTAAGTTTTTTTGTATATTGCAAGCATTGATCAAAACAATTAGAATTGAACCTAAAAACAGTTGTATTATTTGTACATAATAATTTGATTCATGTTTAATGCTAGACGCAAGTTGTAAATTCTTAATTGAATTCTCCCGTATTAAAATTACTTTGATTTTGTCAAAAAAGCACTTCATTTCCGATTCTTTTTAGTGATTTCTCGAAATTTATCGTAGTCAATCGTAAAATTGAATGAAGTACCCGTTTCAATAAAATAACCATCCAACAAAGCTTCATATTGATTTTTTCTATATGCTCTCAACATATATTTGCCGTCTTTTGACAATTTGTAAGTAGTGTTCACATCGGGAATATATTGAGTATTGGTGTTGGTATTGCTGATAGATGAAGGATTTACGCCATCCACAGTAAAACTTTTACCCACGCTTGCATTTAGTCGATCGTTTAAGAAACTTTTACCCACCATCACACTTAAATCTGTCCTTTGTACATTCGGGTCATCATTGACGTTTTTTAAATTCAAATCTACGTCAACACCCTTAATTAAATCATCGGCAATTTGATTAATCGCACCATTCAAAAAGCCACTGACACTTTGATTGGCTAATAATTTGTTGCCACCTCCATTGCCACCAAAAAAGTCCGAACTTTGTTCACCAATAAATTTATTGAAAAGCAACAAAGCAAAAACCTGTTTATTCATGGATGATTCATCCGTTCTCAATTGATCTAATTTATTATTAATAGTCGTGGACATTTCGTTAGTGACCCCTTCAGATTTTTCGGGCAATACGATGTCGAAACTTATTTCGGGTTTAGAAATATCCCCTTTAATATGCAACAACACTTGGAAATTTGTTTTACGCTTATAAATATCATTCACAGAGGCGGTCGAACCACCGATTTCATTTTGGATTAAATCAATAGCAGGCGTTTTGACTTCATAAACGGCTGTAATATTTGCGTTCATTTTTGATGGGTCGCCGCTAAAAGTCACGAAACTGCCATCCAACAAAGTAAACTTTCGTTTGATGAATTGATAACTCAATTCATAACTGCCTTTCTTCAAGTCAAAAGTGCCCACTAAACCAACATTGCCTTTTGAATCAATGCCCGCATTAATTTGGGCATTCCCTTGAACTTCCAACTGATCGCCCGTTATCGGGTCTACTACTATGACAAATTTGGCTTCTTTTTCAACCTCGAGGTTCAAATTGAAGCTTATGTCTTTTTGCATGTCTTTTTGTTCTGAGAATCTTTGTTTTAAAGTTATGGCAGATAACAAGTTAGGTATGGTGTCCATATCTATAAACGCAATGATACCGTCTCTTTCTTTTGCAGAAGGTGCGTCAACTTGACGTATATATGTTAAGTCTGTCCCATTTTTAATCACCACATTCCCTATTAAATTTGGCGCATAAACTGAGCCTGTCATTTGTGCATCTATGTCAATCAATGCCGTCCCATGAATCATTTTATTGTCTGCGACGGTATTGTGTATCGCTCGAAAACGGTTGGAACGAATGTATAAATCGGTTGCAAAATCATTCGTTTTTGTTTGAGACAACTTTCCGTTTATGGATACCGTATTATCTAAATCATCCTTTATCATAAATTTATCAAAAAGGACTGAAGGGTATTTCAATTTCAATGTTTGATTGTCAATTTTCAAAACAGTACCATATTTCGCTATGGTCATTTCGGCTTTGTTAAAAGTTAAATCACCGTTCAATTCAGGGTTTTTCGGTTCGCCAGTAATTTTAATATCACCCGTTAACGTGCCACTGCTTTTTGCAAAGTTCTTTTCCGTAATCGACTCAACTGTCGCAAGGGTTAATGGATTGAGTGTGAGGATGGCATTGATTGCATTGGCTGAATAAGTTCCCACCAAATCAACTTGATTTCCATTGCCATACAATTTGCCATCTACTTTCACATTATTGTTTTGGCTTTTTGCATTTAAATCCAGATTGCCGATATTTATCTTTTGAAAAACAATGCTGTCTATTTTAACATGACCATCCATTGTTGGAATTGCATTTTTTAAATCCGTGACTTTTAAATCAACATTCAATAAGCCATCAACCGACATAGAATCTTGATTTAAAGCAGCACTAAATGTTTTTAATTCAAAATTTGAAACATTCACCAATAATGGACTTTTAGCGTCTGTCGTTTCGTTGTTCACTTTTATCTGTTGTAGACCATTATTAATATCAAAATTTTGAATATTAAAGCCTTCCGGCATCGTTTTTATGACATTCTTTTCATTGACAAGCCAATTTATTTTATTGAGCATCAATGTTTTACCTAATGAAATATCTAGGCCCTTCTCATTATTCGGTATGGCAAACACCGTGAGTTGATATTGCTCTTTTTTATTCGCATTGAGTGTCGAAAGGTGCGCGCTGACACTATTTTTAGAAAAACCACCCATGATATGTGCATCATAAAACAGCAAACTACTAGCTCTTAATGTGTCTGTCAAAATATCCACAAGCAAAGAGTCATTTCGACCTAAAACATTGGCTTTAGTGGGCGAAACGTGTAATGTCCCCATGGTGAGCATCGGCACATTGAGTTTAATTTTAACCGAGCTGTCCACATGTGCTGTTGTAATTTCTCCATTTATTAAAATAGGACTATCAAACTCCAAATTTTCGACAAATGCACTATACGCCACATTCGGTTTAATGGCAATATTGGCATAGATAGAGCCCTCACGATTTTCTTGTGCCAGGTCATTATGGATCGTTATTTTTGTGCTATCAGGCATAATTTTTGTCGCCATTGAAGACGGGATATATTGATTCAGTATTTTTTCCACCAATGCAACCATATTGTTGTAATAAATGGTACTTTTAATTTGCGCGTCTACGAAAGGTGAAACCACATTAATAAATGTCGAATCGTTTCTCACGAATGCGAATGCTCGAGCACTATCTACGCGGATTTTCTGTCTGTCTCTAATAATTGTGCTGCTGTCTATTTGAATAAGTGCATTTAAGCCTTGTGGTGAACTGTTTAATATTTTTAAAGTCGTAAAAGCCGTTACCTTAAGCGTGTCTTTCGTCAATCCCAAAGCCAAGAGATCGGCATTAATGATGTTTACCACAGCATTGACAGTGGGATAGTCTGATTGAATATTGGCTGTGCCATTAAACGAAAAACCAATTAAGGCGTCATCAATAGCCGCTTTGCCGCTGACGATACCATTATTAAAATGCAAATCGGACGTAATTTTATGAATCGAATTTTGGTTAAATCTAAAAGATTGTATCGCTGTCAAAACATCCATATTATTCGTCTTAATGTCAAAACCATTGCGGCCTTTTAGCACAATGTTGCCGTTCAATAGTCCCAACAGTGAATCGCGACCAATCCACTTGCCTGTTTCTAGGTTTTTGGCATTTAAAGCTAAATCATATACCATTTTTTCGGGATTATTAAAACCGTGCACCGTCCCTTTTACATCCGCCGTTCCGAATGTAGAATTGATGTGGGCATCGGTTTTTATATCTTTCATATTGCCACTTACTAAACCGTTTATGCTCAATCGATTTGGTAAATTTAAAAGTTGATTGCTTTTGGGTATAAAAGGCAGAATCAATTGTTTTGATGCAGAAACTTCTTTTAAATTTAAATTGTAAGATATTTTTTTGAAATCGTCTGGATTAAACACATCGCCTGATAAATTAATAACTAAATCATTGTTTTTAATAGTATTGATCGCCAATGATTGAATATACATTTTATTGGCGTTGCCTTTAATATTGGCATCAATCGCTAAGTTATCCAATATGTCGAATTGTTGTTTGTATTTTTTTGCCAACGCATCATCTAATAATTCTAGATCTTTTTTACTTATGACTGTTTTTATGAGTCTAATTTCGTTGTCGGGGAATTTGCCTCTGTTTTTATTGCCCGAACTAAACGATTCCGGATAAACTTTAGTCGTCAATTCAATTTTTGAATAAGGTGTTTTTGCGAAAAAGTCTTTTATAGAAATATTACTGCTGTCCATATTGACAATACCACTCAGTGTATCAAGCATAAAGCCACTTTTATCTTTAAAGGCAAATGATTTTAGCTGAGATTTAACATTGCCATTGTCAAATTTGGAATTAGAGGCCACTAATTTAACTGCAGTTAAATTTAAATGATACACATCTAAACCCACCGGTTTTTTGGGCTGCGATATGTTATTATATATAAAGGCGTTGTTTTGTAAATTTATATCATTTACAATTATACCTAAAGCGGTTGTATTTTTAGCAATAGCCGTTACAGTATCTTTAATGACTTTAACAATTTTGTTTTCGCTTCTATGTTGAAAAAGCAGAAAACTGTTTTTCAATACAATCGATTTGGACATATATGTATTGGCTAGGGTTGTGTTATTTAAATCCACAACCTCTAAATAATTAATGTTATTATTGATCAATAAATAATCGAGTTTATTTTCAAAATAAATGTTACTGTTTTTGACAATCATATTATTTATTTTAAAAAACGGATTAGACGATTTACCACTCTTTTTTTGAGGTTTTGTTACTTGATATTTAAAATTCAAACCTTCGACCAATAAATCATTTATATCAGCATGCAACTCGTTTATATTAATGCTGTCCATATTTAAATGAAAATTTTGTAGCTGCACATCCATCAAATTACCCGCATAATAGTCATTTAGCTTAAATCTGGTATCGGTGATATAAATGTCTTTAATTTTTAAATTTAAGGCACTTGTATCTTTTGCCTTGGTGGTCGGTTCTTTTGATTTAAACGCATCAACGATAAATTGATAATTGTAAATGCTGTCGGTGTCTTCATTATAAAGATTGACATAAATTCGATCAAGCACCACTTTATTTACAATATATTTAGATTGAATTAATGCAATCATATCCACATCAATTTTAACTTGTTTTCCAGCCAAAAGTGTGTCACTAGCCCTGTCAAGCATTAACAATCCATCCAACTCTATCCATTTCGGGAAACTGAAATCAATACGATCAATTTCAAATGTTGTATTTGTTTTATTTTGAAAATACGCGACAGCTTTTTCTCTAATTAAATTTTTTGCCCAATTTGTTTGAAGCAATAAGAGGATGAGAAGTAATAATACAGTTATTCCCAGCAAAAAGTACCCAATGCCCTTTAAAAGTTTTTTCATATTTACACCTTTCCATTTGGAGGTTTGTAATTCTAATTGAATAGTTATTTTGCCAAGATGAAGGTTTTCAGGCAAGAAGGAATTATATAATTTAAGAAATATATTACATAATTCACACAATTTATTGCCCAAAAGTTTCGAATTCGCTCTGTCGCCAGTATGTTCGAGACAATCTAGCCAAGTTAGGAAATTTCACCTTTGCGTTTTCACAACTTGTACCGCATTTCAAGCGGGAGAACTGTGCGTGAAAGTCTCCTTTCGCATAACCTGTCCAACAAGGCGGGAGCTATTCTTATTCAGGTTCAAATATAGTAATTTACGGCGTAATGGACAAAAAGGTTCATCCCAAATACTTTGGTTAATTGTTTTTTATGTTTCATCGATTTTTGAATACCTATAACGAGTTAGTTTTTAAAACTTAATCTATCGAATTAATTATTAAGTTATTTGATTAAATAAAAAAATTAATCGAATGTCATTTCTTTAAAGGTTTTAAGTTTTTTTAATCTTAAGAATTATAACTCATCAGTTTTAATATCAATTAAAAACTTAATCATTCTTAGACAAAGCGCTTTACTTTTTACACATAATATTTCTTTTGGTGAAATCAATTTTGAAATCAATCTTTTTTACATCGACCAACTTATATTCGTTTTCATTTTCTTTAATTTTTATGAATTGATCAACATTGATGTTTTTAAAGGATTGGGTCTTTTGAGTAACTGGCCAATAAATTTCAACTTCATCTATTTTCTGAGCTTGACCACACCCTAATTCTCTTCGAAATGATCCATCTCCAAAACTTCCACCGGCTTTAACTTCACTATAAACATTTCTGATTTTTCCAGCTTCCATAAAACTTAATTTTATTTTTGCACCGATGGCTGATCTATTAGATTCAGTACCTTCCAAACTAATTCTTATCCAATGATTATTGTTTTGTCCAGGGTTGAGATAGAAAGAATTATAGAATTCATCTCCAGGATAAGGACCACCCATTTGTACAAAAATATCCTGATCTCCATCATTGTCAAGATCTGTAAAGGCGACGCCATGTCCTTTTTGCAAATTTCCAACACGTGCAGAAATGGTAATGTCTTCAAATTTGCCATTTCCAGTATTTCTAAATAATCGATTTGGTACTAAAGAAGATAAGATTGGGTTTCCTGTTCCAATATACATATCCGGATATCCATCATTGTCTATATCTCCAAAATTGGATCCCATTCCAAATACTGATTTTTTTAAATCTGCATCAAGAGTTACATCTGTAAAAGTACCGTTGTGGTTATTCTTATATAAATACATCGTATTGGCTTGATTGGGAATGTGCAAGGCTTCAGTTGCTGCAGTATGGGCTATAGAAATTCCGAAATTATATCCACATATAAAAATATCCAACCAGCCATCATTGTCGTAATCCCAAAACCAAGTTGGAAATGTAATTTGAAGAGGATTATACAATCCAGCTGCTTTAGTAACATCAATAAATTGAGGTATATCGCCCTTGTTGCCAGAGTTTCTTAATAGTCTGGTTTCACCTATTAGACTGGAAATAAATAAATCATCTTTGCCGTCATGATCAAAATCTCCAGAACTAACGCCTTTTGTAAAATCAACAAATTTACAACCTGCTTGTGCAGATACTTCTTTGAATTTGCCATTGCGCAAGCTGATATATAATTCACTAGGGTGTTTGCGTTGATTTGGGACTTTTGGTGTTTCATTGCCAATGTACAAGTCCAACCAACCATCATTGTTGAAATCTCGCCAGACTGCTGTTTGTGTAGGATTTTTAGAAAATAATCCACTTTCAATTGTTACGTCTGTAAAAGTATTGTCTCCATTATTTCGCAACAACGAATTTGGGAATTCTCCATTATTACCTTTCCATGCACCTCTCAGAACAAAAACATCATTATCACCATCATTGTCATAATCGGCATGAAGAAGATTCAGTCCACCAGGCATAATTGATAATCCAGAGGGGATACTCATATCAATAAATTTACCGTTTTTGTCATTTACAAAAAAGCGCATCTTCTTGGATTCATCCCATTCTGAAGTAATGATATCCATGTAATTATCATTGTTAAAATCATCGACAATTAGACCTCCTGACATATTTTTTATATTAAGTCCAAGTTCTGGAGCAATGTCTGTAAATGCTTTCACATCGGTTTTAGAAAGTTCTAAATCAAGATTAGGAATGAGCCATTGTTTTGGAACTTTGGAAGGATATCCTCCAATTGTCATATAGGCAATATTTAATAACCATTGAGTTTCATATTCTTGAGGATACGAACCCAGTATTTGTTTAAAAATTTCTATCGCTTTAACTGAACCCGTCGGATCAACATGAATTCCAGAATTTTGTATTGGAAAAATACAGGATTCTGTGCTATGATAATTTAAACAATTTTGTCGCTCACCTAATCTCAAATGTGCTAAGCCTATCAGTTTTATCAAATCCAAGTTTGTTTTTAATGGATTCTCTAACTTGTTTGCAATATTAACAAAATTTTCAATCGCTTCTTTTTCCTTTCCTAAATTTAATAAAACATTTGCTTTATAATAATTAGCGGACAGTATATCTGAAGGATTTTGGGCGATTTTAATTAAAGAATCATAAAAAAATATTTGCTTGTCATAACTAAACATATTTTCCGCGGTGTTGAATTTATCGTGTGCTTCATTCACCATTTCGATCATTTGATTATTTGAATTCACTTCTTTCTTTTTACATGAATTCGATACAATGAGTAGGATCAATACAATATAAATTGTTCGAATGAACCAGCTAAAATTAAGAAACTTGTATTGTGTTTTGATCATTTATAAATAGATAGATAATTTTTAATTAATAATACTCAATTTTTAATTTAATTAATTTATTAAAACAGTAGAAAATACTAAAAATTCGTATTATAATTAATTTTATTACAGTATCAAGGTTATGGGTTGCTCCAACAAGCTCTT
>JBDSHL010000524.1:0-3144 GCA_039918515.1 Saprospiraceae bacterium
TATTCAGCCTTGTATTGAAAAATACTTCGGAGGAGTAAAATAAATACTTTCAGATTAATGATAACAAAATTATTATATATAAATTTTAATTTATATATGCATTGGTTTCTACTAAATGCTGGCGCAACAAAGTTTGACATCATATTCTACAAATTTGTTTGTTCCTTTAATTCGTATTAAAGAACCCGAAGGGTTCCAATATTTATAGAAAAACAATGTTTGATATTCAATACGACCCCTACAGGGTCGCACCAAACGTGTATGATTATTCTATAAACATTCAATCCATTCTGGATTGTCCCTTTGAGATTGTTTGGTACCGGACTAATGCCAACGATACTTTAATTATATATCAACAATAAAAAATATTATCAATTGTAGGGCCAAATACAGAATATTATAACGATTAGAATCAGCAAGGAGATTGCAAGCATCACCATGTCTACAAACAGCAGTAATATACTAATGATTATACGAACTAAAATATTAATACAATTGGTATACGATGGTAACGAATGCAAAGTTCATAAAAGGTCAGTGTTATTTAATTAGCGAATCAAATTATATGGCACGTCTATTCAACAACAAAAAAGTCTATTGGTGAACTTCCATTGAAAAAAATTTACAATTTTGGCTCGACCCAGAATAAACTTAAACATTGAACAAGAAGTGCATAACATCACCATCTTGTACAACATATTCTTTGCCTTCTGTAGATAATTTGCCAGCGGATCTTGCTGATGCTTCTGTTTTGTATTGAATATAATCTTGATAATGAATTACTTCAGCGCGTATAAATCCTTTTTCAAAATCCGTATGAATAACACCAGCAGCTTGGGGAGCTTTACTTCCAATATGAACGGTCCAAGCACGAACTTCTTTTTCTCCGGCAGTGAAGTAAGTAATAAGATTTAAGAGTTTGTATGCAGCTCTTGAAATTTTATAAATACCAGGTTCTTCAAGTCCCATATCTTTAAAAAAATCAGATCTTTCCTCTTCAGGCAACTCGGTAATTTCTGCTTCAATTCCAGCGCAGATTAATATTATTTCAGCGTTTTCTTTTTTAATAGCTTCCTTGAATCTTTCCGTATGAATATTGCCTGTGTGAATACTATTTTCATCGACATTGCATACATACATAACGGGTTTGCCAGTGAGTATTTGGAAATTTTTAATATACGTAGCAGTTTCTTCATCACTGATCATGGTTCTTGCAGTATGACCTTTTTCCAGAGTCTTTTTCAAAACTTCAGCAAATTCAAGCTCTCTGAGTAATTCTTTATCGCCTGACTTTATTTGTTTGCGCATTCGATCAATTTTTTTCTCCATGGTCTCCAGATCTTTAAGGATCAATTCAACATCCACAACTTCTTTGTCACGAACTGGATCAACACTTCCGTCAACGTGTACTATGTTGTCATTGTCAAAGGCGCGAACTACATGTATTATCGCATCCACTTCCCTAATATTGGCAAGAAATTGATTTCCTAAGCCTTCACCTTGAGAAGCGCCTTTAATTAGTCCAGCGATGTCGAGAATTTCAACCGTGGTTGGTACAACTCTTTGAGGATTTACTAGAAGAGCTAGTTCATCAAGTCTATTATCTGGGACAGTAATAATTCCTAAATTAGGATCCTTAGTTGCAAAAGGATAATTGGCGGCAAGGGCTCCTGCCGATGTTAATGCATTGAATAAGGTGGATTTTCCAACATTCGGCAATCCTACAATTCCACACTGTAAACCCATTTTTTTCTTTATTTAGAGCGCAAAGGTATAAAATATTAAAAATTGGCTTAGGTTCGCACCTGATTATCCTAAGAATCCATGAATTTTCTAGCACATTTCTTGCTTTCGTACCCTGATCCTGAACTCATGGCAGGTAATTTTATAGCTGATTTTCTTCATAAAAAAGAACAAGATGCATTAGATCCCAGTCTCAAAGAAGGTGTTGAAATGCATCAATGGATCGATACTTATACAGATAGTCACGAGAATATTAGTCAATTCAACAAATTCTTCCATGCCGCAATTCATCATTATGCTCCAGTGGCAACAGACATAACTATGGATTATTTCCTTTATAAGAACTGGTCTGCATATTCTGAAATCAGCTACTATGATTTTTCAAAATATACTTACGATGCATTGCTTAAATTTGATGTCCTTTTTCCAGAGCGACCAAGGAATATTGCATATCGTATGATTCACGGTCAATGGCTTAGACAATATTCTTCTATTCAAGGTATTGAAGAAGTGATGATTAGAATGAATCAGAAAGCTAAATTTGACGTTGATTTCAAAACTACCATTCCGTTGATTCTTATGCATGAATCAGAAATGAATACTTTGTTTAAGGAATTTTTTGAAGAAGCCATTAAAGCTTCGAAGCAATGGATTAACCTTCGAAATGCAAGGAAAATGTAATAGTCTTTAATAGCAATTAAATGAAAAAAATAATAATCTTATTTACTCATTTTTTTGTAATTATAACTTTTTGTACTTCTCAAATTTACTTTAATAAAGTAATTCCTTCGTCACAATACTACGTAGAAGGCATTCTTTGCCAAGCAACTTTTACACAATCAAACGAAGTAGTAAGCTTTGTGAACTCCTATTTCAGAGATAAATATGGGTGGCTAAATAAGATATGTAGATTAGATGAAGAAGGTGAGGTAATTGACTTCAAAGAATTTTTGGATTCCCTAAATCCAGAATTTATTTTAGTATGAGGTAGATGTTAAGAAGGATGTTGTTGTAGGAAATTATTTGGTGCAGGTGAGGAATGGGGTTAGTGATATTTTGTTTGGGGAGAAAATGGTTGTTATTCGGGAATGAGAGTTGTCTGAACTGGGATTTTAATGATTAAATGAAAGTTATGATTAAGGAGGAATATCCCGATATCCGCTTTGTGAATGAAAATGAATAATTACTAATTATCTTTGGCAATATAAGTTTACAGTTTAAACAAGTTATGAAATATAGAAAATCAGAGTCTATCAAAAAATCATTAAAATCATAGTTCAGACAAATGAATGCAAGAAGCATATAAGCATATCAAACTCAAGCAATTCTTAACCAATATTATGGTCATGAATTTCCATTAATTATTGAAACTGAATCTGGAATAGAATATAGAAGTAAGAA
>JBDSHL010000525.1:0-6457 GCA_039918515.1 Saprospiraceae bacterium
ATTTCTTTTTTCTTCTTCTTATGCTTAACAATTTTAGCTTCAATGAAAAATATTATTTCTTCAGCAATATTTTTAGCTTGATCACCTACCCTTTCTACCTTACGCATAATGGACAACAAGTGCAAAGCTTGACGCTTATAATCAGGAAATTCTTCAAGACATTGTAAAGTTAAGGTGCTGCCTTGATCATTGAATTGATCCAGCAATTTATCCCGTTTAAAAATTGTTCGAGCCAATTTAGTGTCTTCATACATTAATGCTTCTTTAAGGTCTTTAACCATGTCAATTGCGCTTACCAACATTTGTTCAATCTGCATTCTCTCAATCATAGCAGGTTGATAAGAAGTTTCAGAATCTGTTATGAATTCTGAAATTCCGCTAGCAAAATCACCTATTCTTTCGAGATTGGTATTTATTTTAAGATTTGCTAAGACAAATCTTAAATCTGATGCTACCGGTTGATAAAGTGCAATAAAATCCTCACACATCCTATCTATAGATAATTCAAATGAGTTGACTCGCTTTTCTTGTTGTTGCACGGTCATGGCCATATCCTTATCACCTGTCTTGATGGCAAGTAATGAATTCTCTAATTGCTTAATGACAAGATCCCACATATCAAGTAAGGAGGATTTCATATTATTTAGTTCGTGCTCTATCTGTAACATATAAATTAAATTAATTAACCAAAACGACCTGTGATATAACTTTCCGTTTGAGGAATAGAGGGATTAGTAAATATTTTTTTAGTGACATCATATTCAATCAATTCACCAAGATAGAAAAAAGCAGTATGATCACTTACTCTACTTGCTTGCTGCATATTATGAGTGACAATAACAATCGTAAAGTTATTTTTTAATGTAAAAATAAGTTCTTCAATCTTACTTGATGAAATAGGATCTAATGCTGACGCTGGTTCATCCATAAGAATAATTTCTGGCTCAATGGCTAAAGCTCTTGCAATACACAATCTTTGCTGTTGCCCTCCAGATAATTCAAAAGCGGATTTCTTTAGTTTGTCTTTAACTTCATTCCATAATGCAGCTTGTTCCAAAGATCTTATTACGATTTCTTCGATGCGTTTTTTATTGGTCATCCCTCCAACCATTAATCCGTAGGCAACATTATCAAAAATGGACTTAGGAAATGGATTGGGTTTCTGAAATACCATTCCAACTTTTCTGCGCAATTCTACAATATCAACATTAGGAGCATAAATATCTTTACCATTAATCTCAATGATACCATTTATCTTGACTCCATCCACAAGATCGTTCATTCTATTAAGACATCTAATAAAAGTAGATTTGCCGCAACCAGAAGGCCCTATTAATGCAGTAACACTATTTTTTTCAATTTCCATGCTTATTGATTTCAATGCATGATATGAACCATAAAATAAATCTACATTTTGGGCTGTTATAATGGAATTCATTTAATTCATTTTAACTTTATTTGCAAAATAATTACGAATGACATTGGCGAGTAGATTAACGAAGAAAACAATCGCAATTAATACTAAAGCTGTACCATAGGCAATAGGCCTGGACAATTCCACATTAGTACCACTTGTAGCGATCACATAAAGATGATATGGCAATGCCATTACCTGATCAAATATACTCGATGGCAAGTTAGGTAAAAAGTAAGCAGCAACAGTAAATAATATAGGCGCGGTTTCACCAGAAACTCTTCCAATTGAAAGTATAACTCCAGTAATAATATTAGGCAATGCCATTGGAAGTGTAACTCTCCAAATGGTTACTAACTTACTTGCACCTAATGCATAACTCGCAGATCTAAAAGTATTGTCGATAGATAATAAGGCTTCCTCGGTAGTTCTAATAATAATAGGCAAAGTTAATATTCCTAAGGTCAATGATCCTGCAAGTAAAGAATCTCCAAACTTCATGGTATTGACAAATAAAGACATCCCAAATAATCCAAAAACTATAGAGGGTACACCAGCCAAATTATTCGTCATCAATTTTACAAACTTTTTCGCCCACCCACCTTTGCTATATTCATTGATATAAATGGCAGATAAAACTCCAATAGGTACTGCAAATAAAAGACTCCCTAATATTAAACATGCTGTTCCTACGATTGCAGGAAAAATTCCACCCTTAGTCATTCCTTCTTCAGGATTGGTTGTTAAAAAATCCCAAGAAATCACAGAAGACCCTTTGACAATTAAAAACCCCAGAATAAATACTAAGATGGATAGAACAGAAAAACTAGCAAGTCTAAAAAAATTAAAAGCAATGACCTGCTTCCAATGTGTTAATTTTTTAGATGAATTAGATTGCATAGCTTATAAAAAATATGAACGGTTATATATGACTTTTTTTATTCTTAGACCCAACAAAATTAACCAATAAATTAATAATAAAAGTCATTGCAAATAAAACACAAGCCAATGCAAATAATGCGGTATAATGCACACCATTCTGTGGTGCTTCTCCTAATTCAGCTGCGATGGTTGCTGGAATTGTTCGAATTGGCTCTAGAATAGAATGTGGAATGACCGCTGCATTTCCCGTAACCATTAATACTGCCATTGTTTCGCCAACAGCTCTCCCAATTCCTAAAATGGCTGCAGCGCTAATTCCAGAAAATGCATAAGGGAGGATAACTTTTTGAATGGTCTGCCAATGATTCGCACCTAGTGCAAAACTTGATTCTTTCATGGTCTTAGGAGTATTTCGAATAGCATCATCCGTTAGTGTGATAATCGTAGGCAAAGCCATTATTGAGAGCACAATACTTCCAGTCAAAGCTGTTTCACCAACCGGCAGTTTAAAAACATTCTCAATAAATGGTACTATGACAACTAATCCAAAGAAACCTAAGACTACAGAAGGAATTCCAGATAATAACTCTATCATAGGCTTAATAAAAATTCTTATCTTAGGATTTGCGATTTCCGACATGTATATTGCAACTGAAAGACCTAATGGCAATGCAATAAGTATCGCTAAAAGACTAACCCATAATGTACCAAGAATTAAAGGCAATGCACCCATTTGAGCAACTGGATGTGCAGTAGGTAACCATTCCTTGCCCAAGAAGAAATCAATGGGAGTAATATTCGCTACATCTATAATCTTACCTGTGAATTCTGGATGGTTATTAATATAATCCGGATTGATATAAGAGGTAGGTACAAAAGCAATTGTTCCTGGAATACTGTCTAATAACTTACCAATACAATAAGACATATTCTGCAAGGTATCTCCTAATTCTTCGTCAGAAAAATAATTCGAAATATCATCAATTCTAAATAAATTGATAGCGAGATCCTGACCTCCTATTTCAGACCAATTGCTTATATTTTGGTCAAATATATTCTTTAAGTCCGTGTCGTTAATCTTATCTAGTATATTCGTTTTATTTAAAACCAATACACTACCTTCTTCTAAAGATGACTTATGAAAAAGAGAAAATCCTTCTTTAAATAAAAATAATATAATCAATAAAATAATCAGAGTGGTAAACCAGC
This sequence comes from Saprospiraceae bacterium, assembly GCA_039918515.1. Taxonomy (GTDB): domain Bacteria; phylum Bacteroidota; class Bacteroidia; order Chitinophagales; family Saprospiraceae; genus Vicinibacter. The sequence continues at coordinate 3,506 of JBDSHL010000525.1, forward strand.
TTGATGCTTGCAAGATTAATTCAATAATCCGCTCAAATATTTTTTTTGAATTATAATTCATTTAATACTTTGATTGAATTTCTTCTTCAAGCAATTCTTATTTCAGAGCAATATATCCAACCTTGCTAATAATATTTTGTCCTTCAGAAGATAATACATAATCAATGAAAGGTTTTACTTTCTTGGCATCTGCGTTCAAATAATAGTAATATAAAGGTCTTACGATTGGATATTTTTTAGATTTTGCAGTTTCAACAGATGGGGCTACAAATGATTTTCCCTTATCATAAGATACACTTAATGCCTTGACATTAGATTCCATATAGGCAAGTCCGATATATCCAATGGCGCCTTTAGTTTGGCTAACCGATTGAACTATTGTTCCTGTTGCAGGTAACATCAATACTGTGCTAGCGTAATTTTTATTGCTCATCACATGTTCTTTGAAAAATTCAAAAGTTCCAGAACTTGATTCTCTTGAATAAGCAATTATTTTCTCATCATCACCTCCAACTTCTTTCCAATTTTTAATCTTACCAGTGAAAATTCCTTCAAGTTGTTCACGTGTCAATTGACTGACTTTATTTTTTGGATTTACAATAACGCTTAAAGCGTCATTAGCAATGGTGACTTCCTTAAATGCTTTTCCGGCTTCTTGAAGTTTTATTTTTTCAGCAATTTTAATTTTTCTAGACGACATGGCGATATCAGTTGTACCGTCAAGGAATGCTGCAATTCCAACTCCAGATCCACCACCTATCACGGTAATCTTTGAAGTGGGATTCTTTTTCATATAAGTTTCAGCTTCTTTTTGGCTGATTGGAAGAACCGTATCACTTCCCTTAATTTTAATTGGTTCTGGATTTTGAAAGGTAAAAGCACAAAAGATTGATGAAACAACAAATAGTACTAAAATTTTAATTTTTTTCATTTTTAATTTATTTTTATATACTTCTAATAAGGAAATTAGTGGACATAAGTTCCCATACTTATATTACCGAATTGTTAAGTATTTATAAGTTGACTAATTAAAAATTTATTAAAACTTGTATTGCAACCTTAAGGTTAGAACATTGTCTTTCAAGTCTTTGGTAAATCCAGCCAGATTTGCACTTTTCTCATTGGTTACTAAGTCATAATAGGCCATAAACTTGACATTAGAAGTCATTCTGTAATTCCAACCTAATCCGATGGTCGTGTATTTAATATCCGCTGCTGTTAATTTGGATCCAGCTTTGCCTATCTCGTCTGATTTAACTTTAGTATTTGGATCATAAAAATCAAATTTTACAACCAACTGATGCTTGCTTTGTAGTATGTTTTGAGCTAACATTAAATAGGCGCCATTAAATGGTCTTATATAAGTATCTCCTGTTGGAGCAGTTCCTGAATTAGGACTCGTTGAACTAGAAGCAGTTCCAACTTGATCACCCATTAAAAATTCTCCTCGAAATGCTGTTATACCCATTGGCCCATCCAAATTCAACTGATAATCAAGTCCCATATATTCTCGCTTGGCCTTACCATTAAGATTTGAACTTGTTGAATCGACAACCCATGATTTAATTCCAGAAGGCGAATTTTCAATTTCACTATATACAAATTTATTGCCTTGTTTAACTCCTCCGTTATAATAGGATAATCTAAATGCGTAATTAACTTTTTCATTTTTTGACGTTTTATTAATACCTATGTTTCCTATGAAGTCCTTATATTTATCAAAATCATTTGCCGCACTAGGTCCTGATCCATTAAACAATCCAGCTTCTATTTTAAGTATGTTCCATTTTGAAGTTTTAGGAGCTTGAAAACTTAATTTAGCACCCAATTCCCGTTCGCCTGGAAGCAAAGTCTGAACCATTCTTGTCCTTTCGGGCGTCTCTCTTAGAGAAGATGAATACTCACATTCAAAACTAATGGGCCTACTAAACATTCCTGCAGTTAGGCTTAACGCATTCTTATAAGGCTCTGTTAATTTCATAAACGCATCTTTGATCGCTACTCCTCTTTGAGTAACATCAATTTGTAAGACGCTTTGGGTTAATCTACTTTCATAAGCAACTTTAATTCTACCTCTACGCACATCAAAGCGATTGTCAACTGTTGCAGGAAAATTACCACCAGCAAAACTCGCAATTCCTGCTGAATCTGCAATTTGATATTGTGCCTGAATATACCCAGAAATTTTAATTTTTTTCAATAAAGAGAGATCCGATTGAAGCTTATTGAAAGCAACAGTTAAAGTGTCTATGGGATCTTTTGGGCCTTCCTGAGCTCCAAGCAGACTAAATTGAATAAACAAAATAATAAATACAGCTAATTTTTTCATTGTTTTAATTTGAGTGCAAAGATATTCTCAATCACTAAATAAATTTTTATGCTCAACATTAAGAAAATATTAAATTGTTGATAAAAATGCTAAATTTATCCTTCTTAGACTAGAAAATGAACTAAATTCAACTTTAAGACAACATAGTATTACTTCACTTAGTCATCCATAAATAAAATAACATTATGAAATTAAAATCTATTACCACATTCTTTTTCACCGTTTTAGGCTTATTGTGTTTTTCTCAAATTTCTCCTACATTGCCCAACACTGCAAACATCAAAACCTGTTTACCTGATATTAAGAGCTATCAAACAATAACGGTTGGACCAATTGGACGTAATTATACTGATCTTCAACTAGCCATAAATGCAGCTCAGGCAGGTACTGTCATTGTCTTAGATGCTGGCAAATCATTCAAAGGAAGTTTCGCCCTTCCCAATAAATCTGGAAACGACTGGATAATCATAACTTCTTCTCAAATTAATCTGCTCTCAAAGGAAGGAATTCGTCTCAATCCTAATGCATCGACCAATAATCCAAACTATCCTACTCAAAAGGATGCTATGGCAAAAATTATTACAACCAATCCTTCAGGTCTTCCTTGTTTCAAAACAGAAAAT
>JBDSHL010000526.1:0-7152 GCA_039918515.1 Saprospiraceae bacterium
CGTATAATTATCCCCAGGTACAAATCTATCAGCTACTCTGGAATATGTTCCAGATAAAGTAAAATCCAAATTCTGACTTGGCTTAACATCTATCTTACCCGTAAAATCCATGGCTCTATTCTTATCATTGAGATTGTATTTTTTAAGCACAACATCTTTGCCTGGCTCAAGGAAATTGGCATTTGTTTTAGGTTCTCCTTTAAATAATCGAATTGGATCGTTACTTAATCGCTGGATGGCATCTTCAGTTGCAAAATATTCACCAAATGCAGGAGGGTCATCATCTTTTCTCTCAGTATATTGACCAGAAAATCTAAATCCAATAATCGATCTATTGTATTTCTTATAAATAGGACCACTAATATTGGCATTGAGAAAAGTGTAACCATATGGATCAAGTCCATTTGAAGTTTCCCCTTCAATTCCTCCTGCTAATTTGCTTGAAGGCCCTTTAGTAATTAAGCCAATAACTCCTCCAGTAACGTCTCCAAATTGAGGATCTAATCCCCCCTTAATAACTGTAATCTGCTCAATATCGGATGCTGATGGGGCTCTTCCAGTTATTCTTACACCATCGACAAAATAAACCGTTCCATCTGATCTTGATCCTCTAATGGTAATAGCTCCATTATCAACACTTGATACCCCAGACACAGTTGATGCTATTGTATTAATATCTCGAGTTCCAAGATTCTTTATTGATTCGGCTGTTATTGTTTGATCATTGGTCGTCTTATCCAATTGAATAATTGGAATTTTATGCTCTATTATAGTTACAGCTTCTAAGTCTACACCACTAGATATTTTTATGTTTAACTGAGCAACTTTTCCTGAAAGTAGAGTCACTCCTGTGATCATTACTTTATTCCCATTATACTTTGCTTCAACATTATATTTACCTGGATCAAGATTTATACTGTAATTGCCATCAAAGTCCGTAATGGCTCCTGTAATTAAATCTGTCCCTTGAAATATGCTAACTGCAGCATTAATTATGGGTTCACCGGTATCTTTATCTTTGACAGTACCTTGAAGTCTTGTGGATTGTGCACTGAGAGAAACCCCGACTGTAAGTAAAACAGCCAACAAAGAGTATTTAATTAAACTCATGGATTGAAAAGTTAGTTGGTTTATAAAAATAGTGTGCAATGTTAAGCAAATCTTAAAAGATTTCCTTAAGGCCTCTTTAATTTTATTTAATCTATTTGTAATTATACTTACTCTTTTCATTCTAATAATAATATAATTTATTGATTATAAAATATTTACATATAATAAATAAATAAATTTAAAACTAATATTGTCAAAAAAAAAATTGAACAATTATTAATAATTTCTTAAAATCTCAAATTCAATTCTTAATTCTCCAAGAAAACGTAGACTGTAGATTATCGCTGCTTGAAAACCCTAAAAGACGCGAACTTTAACATATTACTCTATATTTTAGGCCATTGGTTAAGTATTGACTGCGCAATATTAAGCTTGGATCCAAAAGTCCAACCTGCAATATGTGGACTTAATATAGTGTTGGGTGCTTTGTATAATTTCTGATAAAGGTTCTTTTCTTCATCAGAGAATGATGAGACGTTTTCATTTTCAAAGACATCGATGCAGGCACCAATAATCTTCTTCGATATCAATCCATTCACCAATGCTAGGGTATCCACTACCATTCCTCTGGAGGTATTCACTAAATAAAATGGCCTCTTCATAAGCTCAATAAATTCGCTATCCACAAGGTGCTTATTACTATTTAAAAGGTTGACATGCAGACTAATAACATCGCATTCCCTTAATTCATTGAGATTGTTGGCAACCTTCCAATTTACATGTGTAAAATGCAATTCCTTAAACGGATCATAAACTATTATTTTGCATCCAAATCCGCTTAATAATTCACAAAATCTAGATCCCGTATGGCCATATCCAAGAATTCCAAAGCATAGATTCGAAATTTCGTAACCTCTATTCTCTTCGCGTCTCCATAGGCGGTTTTTTACTTCTTGATCAGATTTAGGAATATTTCTTAATAGGGATAAAAGCATTCCTAAGGCATGTTCTGCAACAGCATTACAATTGGCTTCGGGTGTTGTAATAACTTTGATACCATGCTGTTGTAACGATTCCAAATCTAGAATTTCTTTACCTGAGCCTAATCTTGCGACTACTTGGATCTGAATGGCTTTTTCAATGAATACCTTGTCAACCTTAATTTTACTATTAACGATAAGTCCTTGATATTCAGATATTAAAGAATAAACCTCTTCAAGACTAATAAAGGGTAAATAACTTACTTCACAACCTATGCTCTGCAATCCACTAATGAGACTAGAATGGACATCATCTGTAATCAATACCTTCATAATGCGAAGATATACCTGCCCAAATAAAAAAGAATATTAATTAGATTAGTTCCCAGAATTAGGATCTGGGGTACCACCTCCAGGAGGAACAATTGGCGAAACATCAGCTACTCCAGAACTTGCTAAAACAGCAGCTACAATACATAGTACAAACAATGCAGCAGCAAGATACCAAGTTAGTTTTTCAATAAAATCAGCTGAACCTGCAGCGCCAAACATCTTGTTAGCACTTGATCCTCCAAAAGTTGAATCAACTCCACCACCTTTAGGGTTCTGTATGAGTATTACTCCCATAAGAAGTACACAATCAATGGCTATCAGTATAATTACCAGCGTTAGCATGGATTAAATTTTTAGTTTTCTAATAAGGTCGGCAAAGGTATCCTTTTTTTCTGGAAATCTAGTGCTTAATTTTTCATACATTGATATGGCTTCTGACTTATAACCTTGAATTACAAGGAGATTAGCTAAAGTTTCTGATGTTGCAGAAGCATCAATTTCATGGATACTATCTGGGTTTGATTTAACTGTTTTCTGTTTCTTAAATGGCGTGTTGTCTAATGTCGTTTTATTGCCAAGTGACTTTGATTTATTAGCCATTGAATTCAACCAGCTATTAAAGTCATGAAATTCAACTTTCTTCAGAATTGGTTCTTCAGCCTTTGTTGCTTGCTTTGGTTCTTTCTCCAATAAATTTTTCTCTTCTGTAATTAATTTTTTGACTAATGGTTTTTCTACAGTTTTTGGAGATTCAATTGAGCGTTCATTTGAGGTGACTAAATTAATGCCTTCCTTAATTATAATAGATGGTTCATTGTCTTGGATAATTTTATGCACAGGAATACTGGATTCAATTATTTCAACAATTGGTTTAGGTCGTTCAATTAAATTAAATTTTCCTTTTCTCATATTCCAGGATTGAGAAAGTTGATATAATTGATCCATTGGTTGTAAGTAATCTTCTGTATTCATTTTTATAAATTCTTACTTTTACCAATTGGAAAAAGCAGCATTAAAAATATCATCCAACAACAATTTATTGATTTTCTCTAGTAATTTAAATTGAACTTCTGATAAGGATTGATTGGCGTCAAAATCTTCATATCTCGAAAAAGATTTCGTCCAATTATTCTTTTCATTTAGAAGATTGAGGCATTCCACATTGAGTGTTACAGTCAATCTATTGATCGCATTAGCACGTCCTTCAACAGGCGCAGAAGATGCTACATTATATTGTGCAACAGTGCATTTAAATTTTAAGTCAGGAGTTTTTTTGTTGAGTACCAATCTTGATTCTCTTCTGATTTTATTGCTTAAGGCAAGTTCAAAATCTATTGGATAATTTGCTGGAGCTGAACCCGATTGATCTTCAATATTTTCTATTGAAAAGTACTTTATCTCAGGATCAATGCTTATTCCTTTAAAAGAATAACACGAAGTAGAGATTATTAATAGGCCTAGGAGAAATCTCATAATTCAATGTTGAATTGTTTTATTTTTCGATATAGAGTTCTTTCTGAAATTCCCAATTCTTCAGCTGCGTCTTTTCTCTTTCCGTTGTATTTTTTTAGTGCTTTCGAAATTAATTCTTTCTCCATATGATCTATCGAAAGTTGTTCATCCATTAGTTCGACGGTCTCGAATTCCTCATTTTTCTTTGATAAGATCATAGGTCTTAAATCGGCTAGATCCATATTTGAATGCTCCATTCTCGTTGGTGACCAATGACTTGTTAAATTTGTATTTTGATCTGAATTAAAAGGCAGATTAGAATTGGCATTATCCACATTGACTGGCATTTCTAAATCATTTGTCTGTACCATCTGGACAAACATATTCTTAAGCTGATTGAGATCTTGTTTCATCTCAAATAATAGTTTATACAAAATCTCTCTTTCATAATAACCGTTCTGATCACCCATTCTATCACTTCGGTTAATGGCAGGTAGAGGAGTCGAATAAACATCAGGGATAATTTTAATCAATTCTTGTGGGCCCAAATTTTTCTTATCAGAAAGAACGGAAAGTTGTTCCACTGCATTGCGAAGTTCACGGATATTTCCAGGCCATGAATATTGAACCAACAACTCTTGTGCCTTCTCATCTAATTCAATTGGAGAAGTTCTATATTTTTCAGCAAAGTCTTGTGCGAATTTTCTAAACAAAATGGGGATGTCTTCTCGACGTTCTTTAAGAGAGGGAACCCTAATAGGTACGGTATTTAAGCGATAATATAAGTCTTCTCGAAATCTACCATTCCTTACACGATCTATTAGATTAACATTTGTCGCTGCAATAATCCGAGTATTCGTTTTTAACACCTTTGATGATCCCACTCGGATAAATTCACCAGATTCAAGTATTCTTAATAAAAAGGCTTGTGTGTCTTGAGGCATTTCTGCAATTTCATCCAAAAAAATGGTGCCTCCATCTGCCGTTTCGAAATAGCCTTTTCTATCTCCAGTAGCCCCCGTAAAAGATCCTTTTTCGTGACCAAATAATTCGGAATTAATAGTACCAGGTGGAATCGCTCCACAATTCACAGCAATAAATTGATTGTGTTTTCTTGGACTTAAATTATGAATGACCTTAGAGAATACTTCCTTGCCCGTTCCACTTTCTCCATTGATTACAACAGTAAGATCAGTAGATGCTACACGTATTGCTGTATCTAAGGCTTGATTGAGTTTTTCAGATCGTCCATAGATTCCATATCGCTGCTTAATTGTTTGTACACTTTCCATCTATTCTATTATAAAACCATGTAAAGTTGCACTTGAAGCTGATTCAATTTTTACTTGCACATAATCTCCTGCTTTTAAATAAGATTTTTTACTAAAAACAATAATTTTATTATGTGTATTTCGGCCTTTAAACATATCCGATGAACGCTTTGAATCTCCTTCAATTAATACTTCAAAAGTCTTTCCAATATCTAATTGATTGTTCTGATAACTGATTTCTCTTTGCAAGGCAATCACCTCACTTAATCTTTCTTTTTTCAATTCAAGACTTACATCGTCTTTAAGTTTTTTGGCAGCCGGTGTTCCTGGTCTTTCAGAATAATAAAACATATAAGAAAGAATATATTTAGCATGTCGCATCAAACTTAAAGTCTCTTGATGATCTTCATCTGTTTCTGTGCAAAAACCCACAATGATGTCTGATGAAACGGTACATTCGGGAACAATTGACTGAATGGATTTAATTCTATCCATATACCATTCTCTATCATAAGTTCGATTCATCAATTGTAATATTCGACTACTGCCAGATTGAACAGGAAGATGAATACACTTGCAAATATTTGGATACTTTGTAATGGTATAAAGAACTTCGTCAGTAATATCTTTCGGATGTGAAGTTGAAAATCTTATTCTTAATAATGGATCGACTTCTGCAACCATAGCCAGCAAATCCGCAAAATTTGTTGTTGTATTTGTTTCAGGATTTAACCATTTATAAGAATCTACATTCTGCCCTAAAAGGGTTACTTCGCGATAACCTTTACTAAATAAATCTTCCGCCTCTCCAATGATAGTATAAGCAGATCTGCTTCTTTCTCGTCCTCTGGTATAGGGAACTACACAAAACGAACACATATTATCACATCCACGCATGATCGATATAAATGCAGAAACTCCGTTTTGATCAAGACGCATTGGAGCAATATCGGCATATGTTTCTTCTCTTGAAAGAAATACATTAACTCCTCTATCTCCTTCATCGGCTTTCTTAACCAAATTGGGAAGGTCTCGATAAGCATCCGGTCCTGCAACTAAATCGACCAATTTTTCTTCTTCAAGAAATTTAGATTTAAGCCTTTCGGCCATGCATCCAAGTACTCCAACAAGTAATTCTGGATTTAACTTTTTCAGCGATTTAAATTCTGTAAGGCGTTTTCGAACACTATCTTCTGCTTTTTCACGAATGGAACAGGTATTAATAAGAATAAGGTCTGCTTCGCTAATATTGCGAGTAGAATTCATTCCTTCACTACCTAATATAGAAGCTACTATTTCAGAATCGCTGAAATTCATTGCACATCCATAACTTTCGATGTAAAATTTTTTGCCTTCCCTTTTACTTGATAGATGGTCCAAAACCAAGGAAGACCCCTGCAAGTCCTCGGCTAAAAGTTGATTATTATGATCTTCTATAGTACGCATGAATAAATTGAATACAGCTATTAATAAGGGGAGGCAAAGTTACTATAAATAAATCAATGACAAAATGGCAGTGCCTTTACTTTTATATATATAAAAATTATATAGATACTTATTCGTTTTAAAATAGATTTATAAAGAAGGACTTAGGTATTGTTATTAGTTTAGACATTGGCGATTATATTTGCGTAAATTTCCAAATGTCTAAAGATAGTTCCATTAAATCTGTTCTCATTATAGGGAGCGGACCTATCATTATCGGTCAAGCCTGTGAATTCGATTATTCTGGAACTCAGGCAGCAAGAGCTCTACGCAATGAAGGAATTGAGGTAAGTCTAATCAATTCCAATCCTGCTACCATTATGACCGATCCTTTAACCGCTGATCATGTTTACTTATGGCCTTTAACAGTAGATAGTTTGATTAAAATTCTTGAAGAACGCAAGATTGATGCTGTATTGCCCACAATGGGAGGCCAAACGGCATTAAATCTTGCAATCGAAGCAGAAAATCAAAAAGTTTGGGAGCGTTATGGGGTCAAAATGATTGGAGTGGACGTAGAAGCCATTGAACTTACTGAAGATCGTGAGAAATTCCGAGCCCACATGGTCAAAATCGGCATT
>JBDSHL010000527.1:0-3135 GCA_039918515.1 Saprospiraceae bacterium
ATGTAAATCCTTGCTTTCTGTATCGATATAAATTAGACCAGTAAGAATTTCTCCCTCTGATTTCGTCAATTTAAGTTTGTTGAGTGCCGAACTTCTGTTCGTGGGGTCCCAATCCTTTGCTAATTTGTTTAATGCAATAACTGAATCATCGTGTAATTGAATAATCTTAGTACTGTTGTCTTCTTGATGATGTAGAATTTCTTCTTTGAAAGGAACAAGATCGATAGCAGAAGTGGCTTCCATATGTTCTCTTGTGTAATCATAAGATTTAGTACTTCCTACATTGTTATTAAATGTAACACAAGGTGATATCACATCAATAAAAGCAAACCCAGGATGTTTTAATCCTGCTTTAATCAAGGGTATTAATTGTGTCTTGTCTCCAGAGAAGCTTCGAGCAACATAAGTTGCTCCCAATTCAAGACATAATCCTGCAAGATCAATGGCCTGAAATTGATTCTCTACCCCTGACTTATTGATGGAACCCGCATCTGCCGTTGCAGAATCTTGTCCTTTGGTTAATCCATAACAACCATTGTTCATTACAATATAAAGTATATTCAGATTGCGCCGAATGGCATGAACAAATTGTCCCATTCCAATAGAAGCAGTATCACCATCTCCTGAGACTCCAAGATAAATCAAGTCTCTATTCGCCATTGCTGCACCTGTTGCGACAGATGGCATTCTTCCATGTACAGAATTAAATCCATGAGACTTTCCAAGAAAATAAGTCGGTGTTTTCGACGAACATCCAATACCCGAAAGTTTAGCCAATCGATGTGGTTCAATCGACATTTCGAAGCAAGCTTGAATTAATGCTGCCGAAATGGAATCATGACCACAACCTGCACATAATGTTGAAATCGCACCTTCATATTCTTGACGGGATCGACCCACACTATTCAGTGGAATATCAGTATTTCTAAAACTTGGACGTGCGTATGTCATTTATTTAATTATGAATTATGAACTTAATCTAATTATGAATTATGAGTTATAAACTATGAATTATCAAATTTAGAATAACGAATATTTATCAATTTTTCCTGATTCCTTAACTCTGATTCCTTTTTACTTATTACTTACCACTTATTACTTACTACTTATTACTTACCACTTATTACTTACCACTTATTACTTACAACTTATTACTTACAACTTATTACTTACCACTTATTACTTACCACTTACTACTTATTACTTACCACTTATTACTTACTACTTATTACTTACTACTTTCTATTTTTTCTAAAATATATTTCGCCGTAATAGGCATTCCATTGAATTGCAAGATTTTTTTCAATTTCTTTGGGTCAATATCATTCTCAATCATCAGTAAAGAACGTAATTGTGAGTCTCGATTTTGTTCAATTACATATATCGTATCATGTGCATCAATAAAATCAATTAATTGTTGCGTAAATGGAAATGATCTAACACGAACAGCATTGACATGAATTCCTTTTTCCTCCAAAAGATCCATTGCTTCAGCAGCAGAATAGGAAGAAGTTCCAAAATAAAGTAAAGCTTCTTTATTCTTTGGATCATTCTTAACGATCTCACATTCCGGAACATGCGATTTGATGGTTTCCCATTTGCGTTCAAGCCTTCGCATTCCTTCTGCATACACATCTCCATCTTCAGTATAAATGGCCATGGGATCATGTGAAGATCCTCTGGTAAAAAATGATCCTTTAGTTGGATGTGTGCCGGGAATAGTTCTATAAGGAACGCCATCACCATCAATATCTAAATATCGTCCCCACACTTTGAATTCTTCCAAGTCTTTGGCAGACATAACCTTTCCTCTATTGTAAATTTTACTTTCATCCCAATTAAATGGATCCGAAAGATGGTCATTCATTCCAAGATCTAAATCTGACATCATGATTACTGCTGTTTGGAAATGTTCTGCAAGATCAAATGAAATCACAGTCATATCAAAACATTCCGTTGGCGTACTTGGAAAAAGCAAAATGTGCTTGGTATCACCATGAGAAGCATAAGCTGCTGCAAGAATATCAGATTGTTGAGTTCTGGTTGGCATTCCGGTAGATGGTCCTGTCCGTTGAACATCAATTAATACTGCAGGAATTTCTGCAAAATAACTCAAACCCAAAAATTCACTCATTAAGGAAACTCCAGGGCCGCTTGTTGAAGTAAATGCTCTTGCCCCATTCCACGAAGCTCCCAAAACCATTCCAATAGCTGCCAATTCATCTTCTGCTTGCACTACTGCAAAATTTTTCTTTCCACTGATTGGATCAATACGATATTTGTTACACCATTTTTCAAAGGCGTTCATCAGACTTGTGCTTGGAGTAATAGGATACCAAGATCCCACAGTTGCTCCTGCAAACAATGCTCCTAATCCGCAAGCATTGTTGCCATCTGTAAGAATTTTATCGCCATTTAGATTCCTTCTTTCTAATCTAATAGGAAGAGGGCATGCATAATGTTCATTTGCATAATCCATTCCCAATTGAATGGCTTTTAAATTGCCGGGAATTAGTTTTTCTTTTTTTGCAAATTGCTCTTTAATTAAGGTTTCGAAAACTTCTGCTTCCATTCCTAATAAAGCACACAATGCCCCAAGATATACTATATTCTTCATCAATAAATGTTGACGAGGGTCTGTATAATTTTCTATACACAACGACATCATTGGAATTCCAATATAATGTATGTCCTCTCTTATAAATTCATCATTTAGGTTTTTGGTAGAATCATAAATAAAATATCCTCCTTCTCTTACATTCTGAATATCCGTCTTCATGCTTTGTGCATTCACAGCTAGCATGATGTCAACCCCATCCCGTCTTCCTAAGTAAAATTTTTCATTGGCTCGAACTTCAAACCATGTTGGAAGTCCTTGAATATTAGAAGGAAAAATATTTTTAGGAGTAACTGGAATTCCCATTCTAAATATGGCTTTAGCAAACATGTTGTTAGCACTTGCTGAACCCGTACCATTTACATTCGCGAATCGAATGACCAGGTCATTGATAATAATATTTGAACTCATAGATTGCAAGCTTTGGCCGCGTTGTAGATATATTTTTGCATATCCCATGCGTTGGTTGGACATCTTTCTGCACACAGTCCACAGTGAAGGCATAAATTTTCATCCTT
>JBDSHL010000528.1:0-6169 GCA_039918515.1 Saprospiraceae bacterium
TAAGTCCTTGTCTTAAAAGTTCCCTTTCCTGATCTACCGAAACTAATCCAATGCCAAAACCTAAAGCATCTCCTAATAGGTCGCAATACCAAGTTTCTCTTCTTTCAGATTCATCGGATAGCTGTATCTCATGGAGTATATGTATAACTGTCAGATCAAAACATCTTTCTGGTAAAATTTCAAGTTCTTCACAATATGCCTTACCATTGCAAGTAAAACTTATGATGTATGATTTTCCCTTAGTGGACCAATCAAAACTGTGCATATAATAATCGCCTTTGGAAAGTGCAAGTGCTTGTTTGATAATTCTCTATAATCCATACCGCTGTAGATTGAATCTGGCTAAATTTCAAAAAATTGGTCGTTGGTGATAATGTTATTAAATGCATTCATAAATGTTATTTAAATTGTTAAATTATTAAGTGATATTTTGGTGATGTTCGTGCAGTCGACAAACTAAGTTATATAAGCCGAAATAAACAACACAGTTAATTTAGATGTCGAACTAAATGTCCAATCCAATCAACAAGTTGAAATCATACTTTTGTAAAATTAAAATATTAGTAAATAACAAATTAACTAATATTATGAGATGAGTGTATTTCATATTCTAAATATTGAAAATAAGAGAAGGTCATCTTGTCATGACCTGCTCTTATTAATAACTGTTAATGTTGAATTAAAAACTTATCGACCATTGAAAGATTATATTCTTTCGAACTCATTATGATAAAACAAAGGCAATATATTAATACTTTATCAACTTCTCTGACTTTATTAATAACCCCTGTTCGAATACATTCAAAAGATAAACTCCTTCAACCAGTTCCTCCACATTCATCACATTAGATCCTTGAAATATTCTTTGCTTAAGAATCATTGATCCTTGCAAATTAATCAATTGAACGTCCATTCGTTCAGGAATATAATCTATAAGATTGATGATTAAATTATCATGGACTGGATTAGGAAATAAATCTATTTTAATCTCTCCTAGGTTCACCTCTTTTATTCCGGTTGTTCCGATATTCAAGGTTCTGCATAAGGTATCTGCTCCATTTATATTCTTCACAATGAGACAGACTTCATACACTCCATTCTTGGGAAAGCAATGAATTGGTGAAGTATCTCTACTTTGTGTGCCATCACTATAGTCCCAGTACCATTCAGCCACCTCGTAAGCACTCAGATCAGTGAATTCAAAGCAAAGATGATTGCTGGTATCCTGATTATATCTCCACCAACACCAGGGGATATTGTCAATTCCCAATGTGTCACAAGAGCTTCCATCTATGGGCCCAAGACGAAAGTGTGGAAAATTCGGAGTTGATGCATTGAAATTCTGCAAGGAAATTCCAGATCGAACAACTTCACATGCTGTACCTATTAAATTTGGCTTATGAATAACATGAAGAAAAGGCTGAGTATATCCAGTTCCAATATATATTTTACCATCAGGAGCATTATTGAAAAAAGAATAACTCATTCCTCCACGAGGTACCAGATTAATGCTATCTATTAATATCTTAGATTCCCAAGGATCAGGATTGATTAAATTGATTTGATATAATGCTGATGAATTGCAATAATATATCTTTTTAGAATCAGGTGAAAAACAAGCTCCACCATAAATACTTAATTGATCAAAGTGGTATTCAAAAATACGCTCTAAATACCCAGAGCATCTGTCAAATTTGAATAAATTTAAAAAGCCACCAACCTTATAACTAAAAAGCGAGTAGTGCAAATAATAATTTCCATCAGGGGAGAAACAAGTTTGTGATACACCAGATGTAATATAATTTGGAAATTGTTGTTTGTCAACAATATGAGGTCCGTTTGGGTCAATTAATATCTTATATATTCCTTTAGAAGGTGGCTTTTCTGCTTCTAATATCCACCAATCCCTACCATTAGCATGCCTACAAGCGGAATATCCATGTCCTTGAGTAGTATCTCTATGTATATATCTATCTCTTTCAATTAATTTACCCTGGCGATCATTAATATCAATCATTACTGTCGCATATTGAAGACCTAATGTGCTTACCCCTCCACTAAAAGAGTCGATCCTATATACGGTATCGAATGGATAGAATAATAAATATTCTTGTAGAGTGCCAGGTTTATTGAGTAAAAGAGAAGCATAATCTAGCCCATTTCCTCTGTCTGAAACTACTTTATTTAAATCCTCAGCTCCTGAAATCGATTGATCTTCAGAATTATATAGTAAATCACCATTGGAATAAAGCATGAGATTCCCGTCAAAGTCACTGATTACAGAATTTGTATTTAATAGATACATAGTAATCTTAGGATCAAATCTAAGCTCCATATTTCCTTTATGAAAATCTAGAACAGTTACTCCAAACTTTGGATCTCCTTTTCCTCCAGCATATCCACATAGCCAATTAAAGTCATTTTTTTGAGAAAAAATTGATCCAATTTGACTTACATAAACAAAAATAAAAGATAATAATTTTAGTTTATTTAGCATAAAATATTTTCTGTATTTTTTTTAATACAATTCATCTTATCGTATTTGCAATCAATCATTAAAAATTAATATTTACTACTTTATACAAAATTTCTTTGATGATATATGACCATCTTTAAAAAAAGCTTGTAGTATATATGTTCCCGTTTCAAACATGCTTAGGTTAATTTTTTGCGGCAATTGAATAGGAATTTCAATCACTTTGCCATCAAATTGTATTGCCCTTAATCTAATTATTTCATATTTACTACTATTTACTAAAGTTGCAATATCAATACATGGATTAGGGTAGATATCAATCAAATAATCCTCAGAACTCAGCTGCTTAGTTGAAGAAATTAATGCTTGAAGAGTTGGTTCACACAGCAATGTATCATTGTATATAAAAGTTGGATTAATAAGTTTGTTTAATCCTCTTGCAAAGGCTATTGCATATTTATTATAATGTCGACAAATATTAGATAAATTAGAAACTTCGAATTGTTCACCTGAAGTTAAAGCAGTTATGCCATTTATATAGGCCTTCAAGTAGAGCTGTGAAATTCTTTTTTCTAACATTGCAGCTTGATTTGTTACTGCAAGATTATTAACATTAATAAGAAGCCCATTTGCTATTACATTTTTACTTGTTTTTATTGATTCTGAATGATTTTTATAAGATAGCGTAACACTGTTCATACTTTGATTCATGTCACTTCGAATTGAAATCCACATTAGGGAATCGTCTCCCCCTTCTTTAATCATTGAATCAACCAATTGAGAGTATGTTAATATTGAATCAAGGGTTAATCTGAAATTTGCATTTATTTGCCTTTGTACTTGGTCAAGTTGAAATAATTCACGCAAATCTTTTCTAACATAATAATAATCACTAATAATTGAAGTATCCGTAACTGTGTAAAAACTATCAATGCTTGAATTGCTTCCTATCAACTCTTCAAATTCAACTAATTTCCCATAAAGAAACATTTTGCTATTCCAGCTTCGACCTTCATTGTATTGGTAAGATTGAGCCTCTGGCTTTACAATTTCTAAATCAGTTGAACTGATCAATGCGCCTGTATTAGGCGTCCAAAGACCCTTTGATCGCACATACTTAATACAAGGGAAGCATTCTTGCTCAATTATATTATAAGGATCCTTGACAAACCAATCTACCTGAGAATTAGGTGTAGAAAGAGGATCTGGAAAAAAATCATCTATATCATATCTAACAAAAAATCTAGATTTTTTAACATCTTCGTTTTCACCCAGATGTAAGGCTTCTATTGGGGCTGAAATTAGAGGAAAATAGTTCGCATGGTGCAGCTGTTCTGATATATAGGTGTTTTCTTCAATTTGCAATGAAGTCTCTTTATTATCTTCAAAGTATGAACCAATTAATTTTGTATTGTCTGCATCTCCCGTAAATAGAATTCCTTTCGCTGTGCCAAAGGCAGAATTACAACAAAATTTATTATCATCAGAGAATTGATTGTTTAAAGCAGAACCATAAGTCGTATTTCCAAGATTTGCAGCGCTAAATATTTGATTATCACTAATGTAATTAGAATTGCTAAAATTGTGAATAATTCCGTTTTGGATACTTGATTGACTCAAAGAAGAATTAAGATAAATGTCATTTGCTGTCACAATAAAATTTCCTGCATTATTTAATCGAATACCATCACCATAAGTAGAATTAAAATTGCAATTATTAATTTGTGCATCTAAGGCGAGAATTGGCACTGAAGATACTTGTATTCCAGCATTACAACTAGGTGTACCATAAAAATCACATTCCACAATTGATAAATCCATAGAATTATTTAGTTCTTGAATATCTACTCCAATATTATTGTAAAATATACTACAATGTTCTAAAGTTACTTTCCTAAAATCTTCAAGAAACATTTTTACACCCACATTACAATTATTCATGCCATTAGATTCTACTTTTACATTTGAATTTATAATTGCAATTGCATTTTGATTTTGTAAGTATAAATCATTACCATATATCTTTGTAGATACAGAATTCTTAATAATTACTCCATTTCCTGAGGCCAAGTTAATTTGATCAGTCGAACTACTAATAAAGTTAGTTCCTTTTAAACTATTAAAAAAATTATCTACAATGTTGCAAGAAGAATTTTCAATAATAATCCCATTATTTAAATTATCAAATTGATTTCCATAATCTATTGAGATCAAGGGTACATCTTTTATATAAATTCCACATAATGGCCAGTCACCATATACAAAATTGTTAGGAAAGGAAGAGTGCGGAGAAAGAAGTGTGTTTGAGGAGCTAAAAATATTACCCCGAATACTAGCAACTGGTATATCTCCTCCTGGAAAATAAATACCTATGAAGTCTCGATCAAACGTAACGTATGAAATATCTATTAAACGGCTACCTTGTTCAGCTTCAATTCCAAATAAAGCATTAGAAATAAATGAAGGGGAACTCATACGCAGCCCTGCACCACTTTTCACCTTAATTCCTTTCCACATGGTATTATTACAAGAATTAAACGAACAAATTTGTGCAACAGTCAATACATATGGTGCATCTATTTCTATTGAAGATCCACCTGATATTAATATGTTTACATTTATTAAATTTTGAAATCTATTAATTCTTAATTTTCCATTTATACAAATAGCTCCACCACTCAATGTAGGGGGAATATTTGTTTGGGTAATTAATTGATTTGGATTATCAATTATATAAACATTTGGTCCAGGAATACATCCGCATGCCGTTGGCCCGTTAGAGGTCTTTAAATTTTTTGTTGAATTAAACAGCTTTTCAGTTTTTAATTTTTGTTCATTATTATTAAATGTCAAAACTTTTTTAGAAGCCGATTCAAAACTAAATCTACCTATAGCTTCACAATACAAATAATTTGAGTAAGAAAATATTTGAAAAATAAGAATTAAATTAAAAAATTTAGAATTAAGTATACTTAAAACTATGTTGTGTTCTATTTGAAGAGGTTGAAAATTGAGTTTCTCTTTGTAAGAGAAACTCTGTGATCCAAAGGTGGAGGTTGTAAGTTGAATTTTGTTTGAGATCGACACATATGTTGTGTCGTATTGTATTAAATTTTTCATACTTTAAAAATAATGATTTAAAAATAAATATTAATAAACATTTAAACAAATCCAAAAATAATTTGGATCTAGTTACAATCAGTAGAAATTTATCCATCTATTTCAATAGATCCTATAAATCTAGAATCTAGGTACATTTCTTTGAATATTTAAAGAAAGTCAAATCTGCGAACTAAGTTTATTTACCATTAGGTATAACGATCAGCTCTTTGTTTTTTCCGTTTTCATAGGCAGGGAGTATTTATAAAGTTAATAACAAAAAATTTCTAACAAAGCTAGGACAATAAAATCAAAATCCAAGAACTTTAACACTTTTCTTTTAAAATTCAGGGTTTACCCTTAGTTTTAATATGCAATTTTTAAGTTACATCTTGATTGAGATTAAAGATGAATAATTCTATTAATACTTGATGATCTTCTCTGACTTCACCAACAAGCCTTGTTCGAATACATTCAAAAGATAAACTCCTTCAACAAGTTCTTCCACATTCATCACATTAGATCCTTGAAATATTCTTTGCTTAAGGATCAATGATCCTTGCAAATTAATCAATTGAACTTCCATTCGTTCAG
>JBDSHL010000529.1:0-3253 GCA_039918515.1 Saprospiraceae bacterium
GTCTTAAAGGTCCGGAACAAATATTAGAAAAACTTTATAATACCTATGGAAACAAAATTGTCCTAAAGCCACGAGTAGTTATACAAAAAGATATTAAAAATGCTGCAGCCTTTTGGAGACAATCCAATGTTATCGTCGTAAGTGAGAAGTTAATAGAAGTATGTCGAACATTTGGACCAGATTCGGCTTCTGCATTGGCATTTGTCTTTGGACATGAGATTTCTCATGCTTTTCAATTGGATCTTGCCGCTAAGGAAACTAGTTTTTTAGCTTATGATAGGACAGTCAATTCTAGTGAATTACACGAAGAAGCAGCTGATGTATCTGGTGCCTTCATGGCAGATCAAGCAGGTTACAAGACCCTGGATATCTTAGAGCCATTGATTGAGCGGATATATAGCAGTTTTAATTTAAATGAGAATATTCCAGGCTATCCAAGTCTTGAAGAAAGAAAAAGAACTTCTTTGAAAGTGGTAAAAATGTTTAAAGAACTAAAACAAATTTACGAGATGGGAAATTATCTAAGCGCTATGGGGCAACACGATATTGCCATTGATTGTTATAAATTTGTAGCCAAATGGTATCGAGGCAGAGAAGTGTTCAATAATATTGGCGTTAATTATGCACTCCTTGCATTGAATTTTAAAAGTAATAACTCAGATCAGTACATCTATCCATTAGAAATAAACTGGTCTTCTAGATTGAAGAAGCCAAATTTTTCCAGAGGTGATGATTTCACTGAATCTGAAATTTTATTAAGGCAAGAATATCTTAAGTATTCAGAAGAAAACCTAGTTATAGCATCCAGAATGGATCCGAATTTTTTATCTGCTGAAGTTAATATTCTTTGCGTAATAGTGATGAATGATAAAACCAATGAAGCAATGGAATTTTATCGTAAGAATGATTTGGCTAAAAGAAATTTATTGTTAGATCCTGAAGCCAAGAGCAAGGATCAACTAAGATTGGCATTGGCTTTGTCATACGTTCATGAAGGTGAACCCGATAAGGCCAAAAGAATCTGGAAAGATATTCTAAATAATAAAAATGTAAATTATGTCGATCAGGCTAAATTTAATCTTGAAACATTGGAAGGAATTAAGCATAAATCTATGGAAAGTGAATCATGTTATAAGTTTTCTGAATCAAGTAAAACGGTAGATGGAATAAAGATTCATCGCAAAATAAATAATGACCATTGGCTTAAACTAAATATTGAAAGTGACACTGAATTGTGTATTCAGGAATTACCTAATTCTGTAGTTTATACTTTTAAAACAAATCATAATTATTTGAACTTTCAACGTGTCAAAGGTGAATGGAATGTTGGTAAGAAGGCTTTTAGAAATGCCAAGTCAAAATTGCTCACAAACAATGGCGCAATATTTCATTGTGAAGAAGATAAATATGCTTTATTGATTGACAAACAGTCCAAAATAGTGGAGTATATAAAGTACAATTAAATATACCCCAAATTTATATATTGTGAATTTGGGGTTAACTTATCTTTTTCCCAAGCAGTTCCTTGGAATTAAAATAGACAAGAATGATGGTTGCAATAGTGAATGCACCTCCAAAAATTACTGAAGGAACGGTACCCATAATTCTCGCCATAAGCCCTGACTCAAAGGCGCCAAGCTCATTCGATGAGGACACAAAAATATTATTGACTGCTAGCACGCGACCGCGAATATAATCCGGCGGAATAAGTTGCAATAAACTCCCCCTTATAACAACACTAATACTGTCAAAAGCGCCAGTGAGAAACAACATGGATAAGGATAGATAAATATTCGTTGAAACTGCAAAAATTAAAGTAGCAATTCCGAATCCAACAACGGCGACAATCATATTTCTCCATGCACTTTCCATTGGTGAAACTTTAGTCATAATAATCAATCCCATAAATGCTCCGATTGAAGGTGCAGCTCTCAAGTAACCTAATCCAGTTGCTCCAACATTTAGAATGTCCTGAGCAAATATTGGAAGTATGGCAACAACTCCTGCAAATAAAACAGCTACTAAATCCAAGGCAAGAGAATATAATAAAATTTTATTATTCAATACAAATACAAAGCCTTCTCTAATACTTTCATAAATATTATGTTCACTAGGTTGAGTAATTCCTCGTGGTGATTTAGTTTGAATTGAAATTAATAAGGCTATTGCAATTACCATTAACCCACTTGACACCATTAGACTATATTCTAATCCAAATTGTGCATACCCGAATCCTGCTATTAGGGATCCTCCTATACTTCCCAACTGCCACGCAGTGCTATTCCATGTTGAACCATTGGCATATAAATGTCTTGGCAAAATATAAGGTCTGAATGATGACGCTGCAGGTTGATAAAACCCTCTTGCAAGTCCAGATATTCCAAAAAATAAATAAATGCAAAGTACCTTTTGTGGTAATGTCAAACATGCATTACCATACGTCGAAAAAATAAATACAAAAAACAAAGAGATGGTTAAAATGAGCAACATGGACAATAACATAATCCATTTCTTATTCATTTTATCTGCCAAATGTCCTCCCAGTAGGGTAACAGAAATATAAGGTACCGCAATAGCTAAGCCAATTAATCCTAGACTCATTGGATCTTTCGTAACTTTATAGAATTCATACGAAACCAAAACTTCTAACATCAAAACTGAAAGGGTAAGAAAAAAATTAAGACAAATGAGTTTTCTGAAATCTGAAATTTCTAAAGCGCTTCGCAAGGATTCTAGTTCTGTGTTATTCATTGGTTGTTGGATATCATTTTAAAATAAATAAATCATGACACTAAGAAAAGCGATTAAATAAATCCAAAGCATGTCTAAAAAATGCCAATATATGCGCAATATCTTGAAATTGAGTTCTGCATTTTCATTTTCTGATAAAAGAAGAAGAGGGCTATTAAGGTTTTTTATTTTTATATAATGATAAATCAAAAATGGAATACCGCCAAGCACGTGTAAAAAATGCAATCCAGAAAAGAAATACATAAATCCCGACAAACGATCAGAGTTTGAAAAAATATGATTCGACATTAGATTGAACCATGCAATAGATTGAAGAATTAAAAATGCCAAACTTAAATACAATATGATTTTATAAGTATTTATTAAATTTAAAAAATTTATTTTTTTTAAATTTACTTTATGAAATATGTAACTCGAAATAAGTAGGAGTAACGTGTTAAAATAGAACAAGAAAGGCAATTGTATCGATTTTAAATCCTTATTTACTTGAAGATAAATTAAG
>JBDSHL010000530.1:0-4718 GCA_039918515.1 Saprospiraceae bacterium
TTGGCTATCAATAATGGAACCATAAATGTTTTTGGTCAAAATGTAACCAACTTAAGTAGGAAAGAATTGGGGGAACTGAGAATGAAAATCGGATTCCTTTTTCAAAGTGGCGCCTTATACGATTCCATGACAGTCAAACAGAACTTGGAATTCCCGTTGAACAGAATAAAAAAAGATCTCACTAAAAAGGAAATCGAGGAAAAAACAATGGAAGTTTTAGAGAATGTTGGATTAGCGGATTCAATGAATAAAATGCCTTCGCAACTTTCCGGTGGAATGCGGAAAAGAATAAGTTTGGCAAGGACCATTATCGTTGACCCATTGATAATGTTGTATGACGAACCCACTACAGGGCTTGACCCTGTTACTTCTAAGGAAATAAGCTTACTCATTAACGATGTTCAGAAAAAATATAAAACATCTTCAATCATTATCACTCATGATATTAAATGCGCTCAGATCACAGGGAATCGAATCATCATGTTGAAGGATGGAATGGTATACAAAGAAGGAGAATTAGCAGAATTTGAAAATTCCTCAGACCCACTAATTGAATCTTTTTTTAAATAGAAAAATAAAAAACATGGAAACGCATACTGAAAAATTTAAGATTAGATTAGGATTGTTCTTAGCTGTAGGATTGTTAATTTTTGTTGTGGCTATATTTATTATTGGCAAACAAAAGAATTTATTCAGCCCTGTATTTAAGCTTACTTCAACCTTTTACAATATAAGTGGATTACAGGTTGGAAACAATATCCGATTTTCAGGAATCAATGTAGGCACGGTTGACAATATCAATATTATCAATGATTCAACTGTGCGAGTGGATATGCTTATACGAAAAGAAGTCAAGCAATTTATTAAAGCGGATTGTGTGGTAGCAATAGGTTCTGAAGGACTTATCGGTGATAGGTTATTAATCATAACACAGGGAAGTGCCGATTCTCCTTTAGCTACTAATGGACAAGAACTTACATCCATTGAACCTGTAGAAACGGACGACATCATTGCAAGCTTACAGGTTACTGCAGGAAATGCAGAAATTATTTCAGAGGAACTTGCCGAGATTATGATTAAGATAAACAGTGGAAAAGGAACGCTAGGAAGGTTGATACAAGATACGTCAATAGCGGACAATTTATCTCAAACCATGTCGAATCTTAAAAAGAGTACCAAAGGATTAAATGAAAACATGGAAGCTGCTAAGCACAATATTCTTTTAAGGGGATATTTTAATAAGAAAAAGAAAGCGAAAGAAGTTGCAAAAGATAAAGAAAGTAGCAAAAAAGATAAAGATAAATAACAACATTAGTTGAAAGAAGACATAATGGCGCTTGTGGATATTTCTATCCATTGTTTATCCACTTAAGGGGTAGGCGAAACTTGTCAACTAACAGAAATGAATATGTATTTTAACAAGTATTTCATTATAACTATTTTGTCAAAAGGTGAATTGAATTATTCAATAAGACGAATTTAATCCTTATTCATTACTTGCACTGGCTTAATCAACAACCTCAATCCTTGATCATAAAAGATATAAGACCAGATCCAATTCAACAAGACGATAATTTTATTCCGCACACCAATAAGATAATAGATGTGTACAAACAACCACGTAAGCCAAGCAAAGAATCCACCGAAATGATAAGAACCTATATCGACAACTGCTTTATTTCTTCCAATAGTGGCCAATTGACCTTTGTCGAAATATTCAAAAGGACTTTGTTTTTTTCCTTTAAGGTGCAGTGCTAACCAGGAAGCTTGTTGTAATGCAACAGAAGCTACCTGAGGAAGTCCTTGTGGATTCTTCTCGGAAATGTGTGCCGCAATATCTCCCATTGCATAAACATCTTGAATTCCAATTACACTCAAATCAGACTCTACTACAATTCTTCTACCCTTTGAATATACTGAATCAGGAAGTCCAGGAATTGTTGCTGGACTAACACCAGCGGCCCAGATGACTTTATTGGCTATAAAACTACTGTCATCTTT
The DNA here is from genome assembly GCA_039918515.1 of Saprospiraceae bacterium. Lineage (GTDB taxonomy): Bacteria > Bacteroidota > Bacteroidia > Chitinophagales > Saprospiraceae > Vicinibacter. Next base: position 2,002 of record JBDSHL010000530.1, read on the forward strand.
CAATATAACTTTACCTTCTTTAATACTTTCAACTCTTTGATTTAGATGAATATGAACACCCATTTTTTCTAAATCTGTTCTTGCTCTCTCTGAAGACTGCAAAGACATACTTGGAAGTAATCTATCTTCTGCCTGTATAAGTTGAATATTCATCTTCTGAACATCTAAGTCCGGATAATCTCTTGGAATAATATAATTCTTCATCTCCGCCAATGCCCCCGCAAGCTCAACACCTGTAGGTCCTCCTCCAACAATAACTATGTCAAGAATTGGAGATATATCAATTCCTTTATCCATCATTAGAGATTTTTCTAAATCACCTAATATTGCATTACGCAAATACAAGGATTCAGAAACAGACTTTAAAGGGATGGTATTGGCTTCAAATTCCGCATTGCCATAAAAGTTAGTCTTCGCTCCCATCGCAAGGATCAATTTATCATATCGAATTTCTCCTTCTGTAGTTACAATTCTTTTTTGCTCGGTCCTAATTTCTAAAACTTCAGTTACCCTCACAAAAAAATTTGGATCACTTTGAAAACTTCTTCTTAAAGGAAAACAAATAGAACTCGGCTCAAGACCTGCCATTCCAACTTGATAAAATAAAGGTTGAAACTGATGATAATTGTTTCGATCAACCAATACAATTTGAAAATTTTTGCCAGCAAGTTTCTTCGCAAGAGTATAACCTGCAAACCCAGCTCCAATAATTACAATTCGTTCAAACGAACTTTCAGGAATATTTAAAGGCATGTATTAAGAACAATCTTTAATAATAAAAGTTTGGTACAATTCTAATATTATTACTCAATAATGATGAACTTTACACCATGTTAAGGCTTACTATTTTACTCCTTGCTTCTGCTATTTTAATTGCTTGTACAGTTGTAACAATGAATGCCAAACTAGAAATTAAATCCGTAAAAAAATCAACTGCTCAAAAAGAATTAGGACATTTATTATTTTTCGATAGAAGGCTATCTTATGATTTATCAAAATCATGTTCCTCTTGTCATGATCCTTTACTTGCCTTTTCTGATGGCTATAAAGTATCCTTTAATAACAATGCTGAAGCGTTGTTAAGGAATTCGCCAACTCTGTTAAATATTAATGAAAGACAAAGTTTTAATTGGGCAAATTCTAAAATAACTACGCTTCGACAACAGATGCAAAGACCCCTATTCAATATTCACCCAATTGAACTAGGGCTTATTGGACATGAAAAAATAATTCTTCGAAGATTTCAAATTGATTCAAATTACAAAAAAATATATTCCGATTGTTACCATATAGGAATTCAAAATATTACTACAGATGATATTATTGAAGCCATTTCTTCCTATATTCTTAACCTACAAAGTAGAAATTCCAGATATGATCAATTTCTTTCAATCAAAGATAGTACCTTATTAAATGGGGAAGAATGGTTAGGATTTAATTTATTTAATTCTGATAGTATTGGTTGTGGAACTTGTCATGGAGGAAAAGATTTTTTTGAACCAATCAGAGGCAGGCAATTTGCGAATATCGGACTCTACAATTGCAACAACTCTTATCCTGCTTCAGATCTTGGATTACAAGAAGAGGACAATGACTCGAATTACAACGGCGTATTTAGAATTCCCACATTGAGAAATATTTCCTTAACCGCCCCATATTATCACGATGGAAGTGAAGAAAGTCTACAACAAGTTATCTTGAATTACGAAAGAGGCGGAAGAATAATAATTCAAGGTTCTTGTGCAGGTGATGGCAATTTGCATCCTAACAAAGATGGAAGATTACAATCCTTTACCTTAGATGAAAAAAAAAGAAATTCTATTATTTCCTTTCTTAATACGCTTACGGATACCACATATTTGCAAAATCCTATTTTCAGAAACCCTTTTGAAAACAAAGACTAAGTTTTCGATTTTAGCATTTTATTTTTACATTTATCCATTTCGACCTTATAAGTATTGGTACATTGAGAAATACACTTTTTATCATTTTTACATTGAATAATTTCTTTCTCAAGTTTTCTTTCCACACAGATTTTACAATATTCCATATCATCATTTTTTGATTTAAGAAGAAATTCACTTTCATTTAATATTTCCTTCTTAAGCTTGATCTTTGAATTAGCATAAAATAAATTTCTTTTTCTAGTTTTATATCCAGGGGCAGTGACTTTTATGGAAGAAATAGGTGAAGTAGAATATACCGAAAAACTTCCATCTTCCTTCGAATAGGTATAAGTTTTTTTTCCAGACAATGTACTACAGATAATAATTGCATTAGGAATCGGTTCAGACATTTCATTAATTATTTTTCCAGAATAAGAATCATTAAATTTCTCAGGAATATTAAAATAGCTACTTGGCGCCTTACATTTGGAATAATCCGCTTTATAATTTAATAAATTCTTGGCTATTTGTGCAAAAGGCTTAATCTGATGAAAGCTATCAAGCATTCCGTAATCGGAGCTCCAGGCAACATCATGAAATTGCCACCAGGAATATCCTTGTCCCCAACAATCAAGGCAATATTGATAACTTTTTTGAAAAAAAAGCTTTTGATCATCTAGATTTCCATCTATGTATTTGCCCGAATTTAATTCGCTAGCAGCATATCCTGTCTCGCCAATAATCCACGGTTTGTTTGAAATCTTAGATATCCAATATATTTGATTAAGATAGTTGTCAATTTCTCCATTCTTTCCAGGATAAATATGAAAA
>JBDSHL010000531.1:0-2613 GCA_039918515.1 Saprospiraceae bacterium
TTCTAATATAGGATTTGGCTTTCATGGTAAATTCTACCAGCAGAAATGGATTCTAGGATATGAAGCTTACCTTACCAATGGTTTTAATGATAATCTAATTCTGAATGAACTCAATCGAACTTCATTCCATGAAGCCAAGGAAGACCCTGATAAATTTTCAGTCAGCAATAGTGGTTGTCCGTTAATTACAGCTAGATTAGCTATTAGAAATCGCAATCTAGGAGAAATAGGATTATCATTTCTAAGTGGCATTTACAATAAATGGAAAATAGACGGTATTCAGATTGATGAAAAAAGAAGTTCAAGTATTATAGCTTTAGATTTTAACACTTCAATTTTCAAAAATAAAATAAATTTCGTGGGTGAAGTTGCTAAATCGTTTGTTGAATTGCCCTTGAATTACAGTCAAACTTATGGATCAAGACAAATGGGAGCCTATTGTGATATTGTTGCAACAATTCTTCAAACAAAATTATTAGGTTGGAATAAAGCGAAACTTAATATTGGAATACGCCTAGATTATGCCGACTTTAATCAAGATAAATTCGATTTGAGCAAAAAGAAAATTTATGAAGACACTTGGGCAATCACTCCTAGTCTAGCATTTAGACCACTTGGAACAACGGTGTTACGGCTCAATTATAAATTTCAGAAGGTTCGCGATATTGTAGGTAACACCCCTACAAGGAATGGCTTTATACAATTTGGAGTATCTAGCTATTTTTAAAAAAAAGACCATTCGGACTTTTTTCTTAATAAATTCTAAAAATTAATACGCTAAAAATCAAAGTGTTACATATGTTAAATTAAAAATATTTATAATTTGTAATAAGCTTGTTATCAATATACTTACATATTATGAATATATCTTATATTTGCTTCAAATTAGGTTCCAATGACTCTTTCAAGCAAGTTATTTTTCTCTCTTTTATTGATTCCATTTCTATCCTCAGCTATTGATCCTCCTTGTAATTACCTTAAAGTCAGACCCACTAAAGGCTTAGGTGTGTATGGATTACTCCGAGCTTATCAATTATTAGACAAAACTGAAAATCTAGAGAAATTCTACGAAATTAACAAACTAAAGATTGGTAGCCCCCTTCAAAAAGATCAGTCTTATTATTTACCGATTAGAACAATCGAATTTAATGGAAAGAGCATTAGAAGTAGCTTAAAAATAGAGGACTATGACAAAGCAAAGGAACTCCAAACCTATAATGAAGCTTTTGTGGAAGTAGGTCTTAAGTCGCAAAGTTATAGAAAAGATAAAGTCCTATGGGTGCCTGACAATTTTTTTAATCCAGCAAATTCGAAACCCAATAAGAGAAATGATGAGGATAATCAATTAGTTAATAGGTCCCCTCTACCACCTTCCCAAAAAGAATTAATTGCAGATTCCAAAATCGATAAAGAGGAGGTTGAACCTGAAGAAGTTAATGCAATGATTAATGATAAAAATTCAGAGGTTGATCCTAATAATTTAATAGGAAAAGCAAAAACTATAAGTAACAAGATGCTGTACGTTAGCTTATTCGGAGAAAAAAATTGTCAAGTTCCTGTAGAATCAGATGAATTGTCAGATCAAGTATTCTACATTGTACCTGGGCATGGAGGCCCTGACCCTGGGGCAATCTATAAAGATAAAGATACAAATTTTAGTTTTTGTGAAGATGAATATGCCTATGATGTATCTCTTAGATTAGCTAGAAGTTTATTAACTAAAGGAGCAATAGTTTATGTTATAGTTCAGGATAAAAATGATGGGATTAGGGATGAAAAATATCTTGAATGCGATGATGATGAACAATGTATTGGTGGTTGCTCAATCCCAGTTAGTCAGAAAAAAAGATTGCGGCAAGGAATGTTCCAGACCAATCAATTGTATCTTCAAAATAAAGTCAATGGAATAAAGCAGCAATGGATGATTTCTATACACATTGATTCTCAACCTGAGGAAAACAGACAAGACGTCTTCTTCTACTTCCAATCTGAAAGCAAAGAATCAAAGAAAAAAGCGAAACAATTAAAAAATATTTTTACAGAAAAATATAAGAAATATCAGAACAGGGATTATGAAGGAACAATATCTGCAAGACCCTTATATGTTATGAGAACATCCGCAGCTGATCCAATATATATTGAGTTGGCCAATATTCGAAATAGTCAAGATCGAGAGCGAATTACATCTCCTAGAAATCGTCAATTATTAGCGGATTGGATTATGGAAGGATTTTTATAAATATTGTAACTCTAATTTATCATTGAACTCCAGTTTTGGGATATAACTTCTTGAGATTTATTCAATGAATGATTAATCAATCTACCTAAAGTAATTTTTCTATTGCCTTCAAGTTTTAAGATGGGGTTATAAATGCAAGAAAATGAATTGATTGGAGAGTGTTTATCCCATCTTATACTATAATCTTCACAATCTACAAAACCGAACTTACGTTAAAGAACTCCCGAGTGTGTAGAATAGTAATCTTAAATTGCAATTTGATAAATTTTTTAATTTCTTATACGCTTTCGATATTAATAAAAAAATATGCTAGACAAAAACTATTATGCAGTGATAATGGCCGGCGGAATTGGTTCCAGATTCTGGCCCTATAG
>JBDSHL010000532.1:0-1641 GCA_039918515.1 Saprospiraceae bacterium
GCATCATAAATATTTTTCTTCTGAAATTTATGCCTTCAATATTATATATAGGAATTAGTTCATTTTTATTAGTGTTGAAATTATATTTAATTTGAGTGCCATACAATTGCTTATTATTTTTCCTTGACTCTATCCTATCAAATAATAATGCATAACTGGAATTTGGTAACTTTTCTAAAACAACTAATTTCTCTACGAAAGATAACATTTCACATTGTAAAGATTGATCATTGGAATGCTGTAAAATTAAGAACAGATTAAAGCAAAAATCATTTGAAAGGTCTATGTAATAGTCCTTATCAATTCTATTTAAAAATATCTTTAGCAAAACACCATTTGTGCTATCAATCAATTTGGAATTCAATATAAAAGAAAGAAATGCTGTACTATCTTTTATTCTATTTGTACTTAATCCCACTCTCACTTCTTGATCAAAATACGCCATAACTTTAAGCATAGAATCCATGTACATTAAATTAATTGGCATTTGATTCTTTTGCGCGTCACTATAAGCATTTAGAATCTCAATATTGTATTTTGACTGACGAAGACTTTCTAAATCTGAATCTTCTAGGTAACTCTTTTTATCATCCGAGCCACTAGCAATTGCATGTAATAAAAAAAATTGAGCACTATCTAAATGATTTACTTTACTTGCTACACAGGCAGCATTAAAATAAGTAAATCCTCCACTGCAATTTGGATATTTTTTAAAATGATTTATGTATAACTCATAGGCTTTTAAATAGTTTTTGGTTCTTACAGTCGAATCTGGAAGATATCTTGAATACAAAATACTATCTAACTGCTGACTAAAAATAGGTTTGGCTAAAAAAATTAGTACGAATATAATAAAACTAAATAGTCCACATTGCTTCATAATGGTTATATTTTCATATTACAATATCTAATTAGGTTGGCTGTAACTGATATAATATATTATATTCTTTTAGATCAATTTCATCCTCTATGTACAAACTCATTGCTTCAGAAATGTTAGAGTATAAACTATCTAAGCTAAAGGCTTGGGTCACAATAGCCAGATCCTGACATTCAGCAATGAATTGTGTTTCTCCTCGATATATATGAAAAAGGATATTTTTTTTCATGAATTTCTTTTCAAAGTTACAGCTTTTTAAACAATTGGCACTTTCTATTAAAACAAATTATATATATAATATTTCAATTAATGAAAAAAATAAAGGTCATTAACACAGCCTTTGTTTTGATAATTTAGAAAAGCAATTTTTTTTAGGTATACCACAATTTCAATAAAAAGTTGAATTAATTATATCCAACTGATTATCAATATAATATGATTACTTTTTCAAATTTATATGGGTGCTTTTAAATGGAAATAATACTCCCTTATATGACCCATTAATTGGCTTGTAATATCCATTAAATAAATTAGATAAATTTTGTTAGGTTTAATTAGTATTTTTGACTTGCCTCTAACATGAATAATTATCAATTTAAATCTGTCGTCCATAAATCAGAAGTTTTTTCGAAATATCCTGAAATACAATATTATTTGGATGAAATAATCAAGGAATATTCTCCATCTCAAGTCATTCTTTTTGGATCCAAAGCCAGATTGGATGCAAATAAAAGATCGGATTCTGATTTTGCCATATCAGC
>JBDSHL010000533.1:0-5860 GCA_039918515.1 Saprospiraceae bacterium
GCCTGAATACTACTGGCGCTGTAATCGTTTTCATTTTGTGTCATAAAATTTTGTAATGTTCGGCGAAGATACGAAAAAAAGGTTAAATTTTAAGCTATAAAAGTACTTTTTCAAGACTATTTTATAATCGCGATTTTATAATTAAAAATCTTTGTTAAACACAAGGATATAGCAGCCCTAAATCTAGTATAGGTCAATGAATAATAGGTGCACTCTTCATTCTCTAATTCAAGTAAATTGGATTTACTAAATACATTATAATCTGCTAGTTTTTAATTTTTATTTCCTAATTTATAATACTGGCAAGGTGTCTCCATTCAATGAAAAAAAATGTAGAATCCCCAGAAGGGATGTCTTCACTCAGCAATCTACATTATGCATCTTATAATAATGGGATTAGTCTGTATAAACTATTCTATTTAGTTAAAAAAACTGAAAATGTATAAAAATAGTAATAAAAACTGATTAAATGGTAAGATTAACTTACTAAATTTATCCTATCTTTACGGCTCATGAAAAAATTTGATTACACCAGCTTATTAACTTTATTCAAATCTCCTTATGAACTCATACTTTATAAATTAAGGAATGAATCCGATCAACTCATTCCTGAATATTTTAATGATTCTCATTTTCTTGTAATTTTTTTAGTAGATAGAGAATTTGGTTCTAATCAAAAACAATTGGCAGACAAATTGTATATTACAAAACAAAGTATTGGAGTCATTGTCGACTTTTTAATAAAGAAAAAGTATTTAATAAAAATTAAGGATCCGGTTGATGGAAGAGCAACGTTAGTCAAATTAGCTGATAAGGGATGGAAGCTCATAGAACATTCAAAATCTATCATTAATTCTATAACCGAGCAATGGAATAAAAAACTTGGAACAAAAAAGATTAAAAAACTTATCCATCTTTTATTAGAATTAAATGACAATAATAAATAATTAATAACTCTTGGAAAAGAAATTTGCCTATTCAGAAAGTGAGTTAAGGTCCAACGCCAAAAACATATTAGATCTTTTGCTCCCATACAGAATATGGTTATTGATAGGAGAAATGGGATCTGGCAAGACGACTTTAGTAAATGCAGTAGCCCGTGAACTAGAAGAATCGTCAGAAGTAAGCAGCCCGAGCTATACTATTGTAAATGAATATGTCTTTAAGGAAAATCAGTATCACATTCTTAAAATTTTTCACTTAGATTTATACAGATTAAAAGGATTAGAAGAGGCGATTGATGCCGGAATTGAAGAAATATTGTTAAGTGATAATCGCTGTATTATTGAGTGGCCTCATATAGTATTACCTTTGCTACAAAATGAATCCATGGCAGAGATATATATTGAAATGGGGATAAATGAAAATAGATTATATACCATAAAGACAAAAGAGCTATGAGTACACCAAATTTTTCAACAAGTGAAAGCTCTATTTTTCAAACTAAAATGCAAAAAATCGAATTAGAAAGAGCCCAACATGTTTTCGTTATTGGGATACCCAAAGAGATTTTTTTAAATGAAAATAGAATTGCGTTAGTGCCTCATTCTATTTACAAGCTTGTTGCAATGGGTCATCGAGTGTTGATTGAATCAGGTGCAGGGGAAAGATCTAATTATGATGATTTGGATTTTTCAGAAGCTGGGGCTGAAGTAACACTATCAAAGGAGGAAGTTTTTCAGTCGGATATTATTATAAAAGTGATACCACCTACGCTGGATGAGATTGCGTTATTCAAGACCAATCAGATCCTAATATCACCGCTTCAAATGCCTTTAATTAATACCGAATATCTACAAGCATTAAGACAAAAGCGCGTGACATCCATTGCGATGGAATATCTGAAATCAGAAGATGGTAGTTTTCCATTGGTAAGAATAATGAGTGAAATAGCCGGACTCGCAGTAATACACACTGCAGCAGAATTATTAAGTAATTCGAAGGGAGGAAGTGGTGTTTTATTAGGGGGAATCTCAGGGGTTCCACCTGCCAAGGTTTTGATTCTTGGAGCAGGATCAGTTGCAGAATATGCAACACGAGCAGCTCTTGCCTTAGGTGCTTCTGTTAGAATATTCGACGATGAAATTCACAAATTAATAAGAATACAAAATGCAATTGGAAGACAGCTTTATACTTCAACTTTAGACCCTGTTCCTTTGGTAAGACAATTGGTATCTGCAGACGTAGTCATTGGCGCAATTCACTCCAAAATAGGAAGAGCTCCAATTGTTATTACAGAATACATGGTTATGAAAATGAAGCCAGGTAGTGTTATCATTGATGTTAGCATTGATCAGGGAGGATGTATTGAAACAAGCAGAGTAACTACACATGATAATCCAACGAGAATTGTTCATGGTGTCATTCATTACGGTGTACCAAATATAGCTTCTAAGGTATCCAGGACTGCATCAACAGGAATTAGTAATATTATTGCACCTATTATTAAAAAATATGGAGAAGAAGGAGGTATTGAGCAATTTCTCTACAACAATAAAGGTTTCCAAAATGGAATTTACACTTATAAAGGTTGTCTCACCAATAAATACTTAAGTGAAAGATTCGGAATTAAATATACCAATCTTGAATTACTATTAACTTCTGGATTCTAAATAAACCCGCTTTATGCAATTGACTTTCTATTACAAGCCATTAATATCCGCTTTCGCGGTTCCTTCACTTTTCTTACTGTCGGAAGAAATTCCGCTATGCGGAAATCGGTCAGTCATCTGCAAATCCTAGCACTTCCTCGAATTTTTATCCTCACCATGGGGGTGACCATGTTTGCAGTAAAAATTCTCCGGGAGCACCAGTCTTTATTGGCCTTTTAACTTTCACTACGAAACTCTATTGCATAAAGCGGGTTGAACTTTTTCAAACTAAGAGACTACCCTTATGATTTTTTTAATTCAGAAGAATCGGAAGCAGAATCTGGTTGATTATCATTGTTATCAGAAATTGCGGAATTTAATGATTCTGAATTTGAAATATTAGCTTCATCATCGCTATTGCCTTTTATTAAATTTTCAGAAAAATTTTCAGTATTGGAGTCTGTGGGTATAATTGTTTCTTCTAGTATAATTTCAGGCTTTTTCAATCTAGGCTTCTTGGAAGATTTTATTTCTTCAGCAGCTTTTAATAATTTATTTTCAACTTCAGCATTAAGTGCAGGTTTGTTGTTCAGTTCATCATCATACTTTGCTTTAACTTTCTGTTCTTCAACTTTTCTGTGCTCATTTTCTTCCTGTTTTTTAATCCTTTTTTCTTCATTTTTCTTAAGTGATTCGAAGGATTTATTTAAGGAAATTTTTATTTGTTGAAGTTCGTCGAATTTTTCTTTCTTAGACTTGATTCGGTCTTCAATCATTTTAATTTTTGCGACACGAATTTGAGCTTCTAATTGACCAGTAGAAGTTGCGATTCTATTATTTTCGGATTGTATATCTTTTTCGTCGTATTCAATAGATTTTTCTAATTTCTTTAAAGCTTGTTCGATTCCTTGCAATCGAACATCAAATCTATCTAAAGCTCCATTACTTTGATTAGAGGGTCTTGAAGAAGAATTAGTAGAACCCCCATTTCTTTTTTCACGAATTGCATTGAAGGCTTCATCAAGTTTTTTAAATATTTTGTTCTTATCTTCTCGAACTAAGATTTGGTTTCTATATTCTTCTTGAATATTTTTGAGATCGTCAAAAATGATTTTAAGCACACCACCTGAATTAATTCTTTTGTGAATTTCATCCACTTTAGTATTGAATACATCTAGAATCGCGCTACTTTTGGCTACTAAGCTTTGTTCAACTGAAGATCGAAGTTTTTTTAGCTCTTCAAAAAGTGCATTCGATTTCTCACGTAGAGAATCTGCATGATCTCTTATAATATTTCTATCAAAAGTGTGTTTCTGAATATTATCCCAGAGTCCTTTCAAGTCATCCCAAAGGGATTTATCATATGTTTCAAGTCTTTTAACCTTCTCTGACATTTCTTCTAAGTCAGACTTAAAGTTTCTATATAATTTAGTGCTTAATACAAGAAAATGCCATTCCATTTGGGCTCTTTGAATGATATCACTTTTTTCAACTCGATAATCTGCTGGCAAAATGCTTTCCGACATAGTAAGCTCAAGAGTGCTTTTCTCGGTTGAAGCTGGCAGATCTATATCTGCTCCTTCTCGCCATTTATTCATCATAAGATTGTAGAAATCTTCAGTGCAATCATTAGCTGGAACTGCAACAAGTTCAATTTTATTTTCGTCTGCTTTAAGGGATATCCCAATAAGGACTTTTTCGTCCTTACCGTTGGTTCCCCAAGTTACTAGTCTCGTGCGCATTTTCTTCTATTTTCGATGGTAAATCAATTCAATTTTCAATTAGGAGTTCAGTCGTCATTTTCAAGTGACCCTCCTTCAAAAGAAATACAAAAATCAAACCATTTATTAAATAATCCTAAACAAAAATAATTCAGTGTCAAATCATTTCATTTAAGTTGATAAATAATTTACACAAATTCTTGATTTACAATATATTGTGCAATTTGAACGGCGTTTGTAGCGGCTCCTTTTCTCAGATTATCAGCTGTGATCCAAAGGTTAATCGTATTGGGCTGAGATTCATCTTGTCTAATTCTACCAACAAAAACTTCATTTTTATGATGGGATTGTAGGGGCGTAGGATAAATTGAATCAGCAGGATAATCCATAACTATAATTCCTGGAGTATGACTCAACAAGTATTTTATTTGATTCATATCAATAGTAGTTTTAAAGCTAACATTAACTGATTCTGAATGCCCACCAAATACAGGAATTCGAACTGCTGTTGAAGTAATTCTTAAACTTGCGTCTTCTAATATTTTTCTTGTTTCATGAACTAATTTCATTTCTTCTTTAGTGTAATCATTAGGCAAAAAACTATCACAATGAGGTATACAGTTTTCAAATATCTGATGTTTATAGGCTTTAGGTTCCTCGGGGATTAAGCCCAATTTCTCAGCCTCATACTGCCTTACTGCTTTCATCCCTGTTCCAGTAAAAGATTGATAAGTAGAAACCACAATACTGTCTATTTCATACATTTTATGTAGAGGACTTAAGGCCATAACCATCTGAATAGTAGAACAATTAGGATTGGCAATGATCTTGTGTTCTGGTGAAATGGTATGAGCATTGATTTCTGGAACAACCAATGGACAGTTATCATCCATTCTCCATGCAGAAGAATTATCAATGACATAACAACCTTGTTTTGCAAACTCTGGTGCCCAAGCAAGAGAGGTCTCCCCGCCAGCAGAGAAAATGGCAATATCAGGATTTAATTGCAGTGCTTCTTGAATAGTATAAATGGTATAATCTTGATTTCTCCAATGAATAATGTTGCCTTTTGATCTTTCAGAAGCAACAGGTATAAAAAAATCTACTTGAAAATTAAACTCGTCAAGAACTTTCAAAATTTCTGAACCTACCAAGCCGGTTATACCTACAATTGCTAATCTCATTATATGAATTAAGATAATTATGAATGCACAAAAATACCTATGTTTGGGGAAAATTGGAACATAATATAATGAAACGCCTAATAATTCTAATAATATTCAGTTTCCCATTTAATTTATTTGGACAGTGGAACGATAATTTTTCAACTGGGAATTTAATGGAATGGAGAGGTGACACAAATTCATTTATTGTTAATACTCGAGAACAACTACAATTAATGTCTCCCACCGCTGGTGAGAAGTTTATATATAGAGAATTTTCAAATGATCTAAGTCTAGAATGGAAGTTTTATCAAGAAATGCAATTTGCACCTTCTAGTTCAAATAAGTTGAAAATTTATTTAGCAATGGATGATCCAAATCCAAC
>JBDSHL010000534.1:0-12062 GCA_039918515.1 Saprospiraceae bacterium
TATTCTTTTGACCATATGAATTGCCAAGAAACAATAGAAAGTTTATTAAGAAAAAAGTAACAAATATTTGAATCTTCATACCTTAAAATTTCTAATTATGGTCATTTTAAATACAAGATATTAATAATTATTTTAATCAGAATATAAATTTATTTTTAGAAAGATATTTTCAATAATTCATCATTGAATTTTATTATTATTACTTAACAATTTATCCATTGAAGTTTGAATAATATTCAACAGCAAGTCTATTTCTTTCAAATGTGTACGAAAACTGAGTACTGCCAATCTGATCCAATAAATGCCATCAATAGAAGTGGTGGAAATAAATATTCTTCCATGCTTGATTACTTCTGCGTGTAAGAGCTCATTAAACTTATTTGCATCCCCTGATTCTGGAACATATCTATAGATACAAACAGAAAGTTCAGGGAATGGTCCAACTTCAAATCCCAACTTTTGAATTTCTTCATAAAAATATCTGCACAATAATATTTTTTCATCCAACAAGGATTGAAACGGCGTAATTCCATACAGCTTTAATGGAAGCCACAATCTCATTCCTCTGAAATGCTTGGTCAATTCAGGCGATAGATCAGCTGGACTTAGTTCTTCCTGAGAATTTAAGGTATCTTGCATATAGGCTGCTTTATAGAAATGTGCCTTATATAAAGATGCGACATCTTTAATTAAGACGGCCCCTAAACCATAAGAAAGAAATAATCCCTTGTGAGGATCAATCGCAAATGAATCGGATCTTTCTACCCCTTTGAATAAGTCTTTTACTTTGGATCCATCCTCATTCTCAATTTCTGAAAGAACAAAAAATCCTCCATAGGCAGCATCTACATGGAACCAAAGTTTATATTTTTCGGCAATTTGTGCCAAATCTTCAATAGGATCCACAGCTCCTGTATCAGTAGTGCCAATACTGCCAATAATCATGAAAGGACTCAAACCTCGTTGAATGTCCTCTTGAATTTGAAATTCTAAATCATCAGATCTCATTCTAAAACGATCATCAGTCTTAACAACTCTGGACTTAGCATCTCCCATTCCACAAATTCTAATGGCCTTATGAACACAATGATGAACCTGAGAAGTAAGATAAATACATTGACGTTCATAATCCCTTGAATGAACTCTTCTGGCTTCTCGTGCTGTTACAAAAGCTATTAAATTGGCCATTGAACCTCCACTGGTCAGATTGCCAAGGCTAGATTTAGGATAATTTATTAACCTGCACATCCATCGAATAAGCTCATTTTCTATTTTAACTGCTCCGGGACCTCCAAAACTTATTCCAGCGTATTGATTGGTAATAGCAGCTAGATAATCTCCAAGAGCTCCAGTATGAATTCCTCCTCCTGGTATATATCCTAAGTGTCCTCCTGAAGCTGGATTCAATCCATTATCAATCATATCCATCTCTAGCTCACACAGAATACCTGAGAGATGATCAGTATTCAATTCAGGATTTTCTAGAAGTCCCTGTAGAGATTTAGGAATAATATATGCATTTCTTTCGTCTAATTCATCAATAAAATTTGTTGCAAATGCATATACTGTCTTCCAATCTTTGGCTCTTTCTTCACGATCTGGACTAAGAATACTCCCATTTTTCTGAAGGTTTAATATCTTATCTTTCATGTTTATAATTTCTGTGTAAAGATCTTAGAGTTCTAAAGGAAATTAGAATATTATCTAATTTTTTGTAAATAAAGTAATTTATATATCCAAAATTCACAATTCTGATGTAACTTTAATCCTTATCATTTGAGATAACCTTATATATTATTATTATTTAATTTGATGTTTACTAAAGAAAAAATTTTAGAAGATCTAAAGGAATATTTTGGTTTTGATGCTTTCAAGGCAAGTCAGGGTAAAATAGTTGAGTCTGTACTCAATCAGAGAGATACATTTGTAATCATGCCCACTGGTGGCGGTAAATCATTGTGTTATCAACTTCCTGCATTAATGCTTCCTGGAACTGCAATTATAATTTCTCCATTAATTGCTTTGATGAAAAATCAAGTGGATTCAATCAGAGGTTATGGTCATGATGGCGAAGTGGCGCATTTCCTAAACTCCTCATTGAATCGATCTGAGATAAAACAAGTAAAAGAAGATATTGTCCAATTAAAAACTAAGTTACTATACGTAGCACCTGAAACTTTGCAAAAAGAAGAAACCATAGAATTTTTAAATTCGGTTGACCTCTCCTTTGTTGCTGTTGATGAAGCCCACTGTATTTCAGAATGGGGACATGATTTCAGACCTGATTATCGACGTATCAGGGAAATGATTAATGCAATTAACAAGCATATTCCTATCATTGCACTTACTGCAACTGCTACACCAAAAGTTCAGATTGACATTGTGAAAAGTCTGGAAATGGAAAATCCAGATATCTATGTTGAGTCTTTCAATCGACCTAATTTATATTACGAAGTAAGACCAAAGGTCAATAAAGAAAGTACAATCAAACAAATCATACAAATTCTGAAAGCTCACAATGGAGAATCAGCAATAATTTATGTTCAATCTCGTAAGTCAACTGAAGATATAGCACAAGTCCTTAAGGTGAATGGAATTAAAGCTTCACCTTATCACGCTGGAATGGATCCTAAAGCCAGAACTCAAGTGCAGGATGATTTCCTTATGGAAGAAATTGACGTCATCTGTGCCACAATTGCCTTTGGAATGGGAATTGACAAGCCTGACGTTCGAGTAGTAATTCATTATGATATTCCCAAATCTCTCGAAAATTATTATCAAGAAACGGGTCGTGGAGGTCGTGATGGTATGATCGGTAATTGCTATGCTTTCTTTGCAAATGCAGATCTTGTTCGTCTAGAAAAATTCCTTCGTGACAAACCAGCTTCTGAGCGAGATTTAGGTGCGCAATTACTCGATGAAATGGAATCCTATGTTGAAAGCGCTGTATGTCGTAGAAAATTTGTATTACATTATTTCGGTGAAGAATTTGATGATGAATTATGTAACGCAATGTGTGATAATTGTCGCCATCCAAAACCAAAAATTAAGATTCAAGATGAATTGGTTCTGGTCATAAAATCAATCCTTGGTCTGAATCAGAATTTTACTATCAAACCAATGGTTGAATTTATTTGTGGTGTTAAGACTAAAGATATTCTCGATTATGGTTTGGATCAACATGAATTATTTGGATGCGGGATTGAGAAAGAGCATATTTTCTGGTATTCTTTATTGCGCCAATCCATAATACTTGGGTATGTGCTTAAAGACATAGAAACTTATGGAATCCTTCGGATAAGTCCTTTAGGTCATGATTACATTAAGAATCCAGAACCAGTAAGCATTTCAATAAATCACGATTATTCCAACACAAGTTCGGTTGATGAGGATGCTGTTGCTATGCAAGGTGCCGCATTAGACACGCTATTATTCGAAACTCTAAAATCTATTCGTCTTGATCTTGCTAAAAAAATGAAGATTAAGCCTTGGGTAGTATTTTTTGATCCGGCGCTTGAAGAAATGGCTACAAATTATCCTATTACGCTAGAAGATTTGTGTAAAATATCCGGTGTCAATAAAGGCAAAGCAGAAAGATTTGGACAGCCATTTATAGATTTTATTGCAAAGTATGTTGAAGAGAATGAAATTGAAAGACCTGATGATTTTCAAGTAAGACAGGTCGCAGATAAATCCAAATCTAAAGTTGAAATTATTAAGTGCATTGATAAAAAAATGCCTTTAGAAGATATCGCAAGAAATGTTCAAATGAATCTTGAAGATCTGATGGATGAACTCAACATTATCGTTACCGCTGGAACTAAGCTGAACATCGACTATTATATCAAGGACAATGTTGATGAGTTAATCAAAGAAGATATTTTCGATTTCTTTAGCACAGCTGATAGCGATTCAATTGAAGAAGCTTATAAGGCGCTCAAAGAAGATGACATTACATTTGAAGAAATTCGACTTGTTAGACTTAAGTTCTTATCTGAGATGGTCAACTAATGAATGCTGTTGTTCATATTATTAATGGACCTAATTTAAATTTAATTGGTATTCGCGAACCCGAAATCTATGGATCGGAATCTTATGATTCCTATTTTAAGAATTTAAAAGTTGAATTTCTCCAATTCGATATTCAAATATTTCAAAGCAATCATGAAGGTGAATTGGTTGATTATATTCAATCCATTATCGATAATGGTTCAGGAATAATTATTAATCCCGCTGCTTTTACCCATACTTCAATAGCATTGAGAGATGCTCTTCTCATTCATAAATGTCCTATTATCGAAATTCATTTATCAAATCTTCAAGATAGAGAAAATTTTCGCCATGAATCGTATATAAAAGATCTTGCATGGTCATTCATACAAGGAATGGGATTGGAAGGATATCGAGTTGCATTATTGAGAATGAAGGAATTTCTAATACCAATGTGATTTTTAAATTATGTCAATAATTTAAAAATATTATCCCTACTGAATGGTAGGGACCGCCTAATCTAATTTTATTTACAATTGATCAGCCAAAGGCGGAGAAAATTGGACTAAATATCATTTCAAAGCGGTATACAATAATTATTTTTTTCACTTAATTCTAGCATTATAAATAAAAAAAAGCCTCGAGAAAAAACCCGAGGCTCAATATTCAAAAATAATCCTAATTATTTTCGTATTTTACAAGGACTATTGACCTTTGCGCTTTCCACTATGCTTACATCTAGCCTCTAATGCATTCAATTCTTCTTTGGTTGTAATGGTAACTTTAGTTCCATTAGCTAGAATAACATCAAAAGGAAATTGAATTCTGAAAGCATCACGTTTAGTACTTGATTTTCTTAATGTGTTAAGTTCTTCAAGTGAGTTAACTGTTTGTGTAGTTCCATCTGCAAGTGTTACATTTAATGGAAATGCCAATGTGTAACAAGCCATTCTTTTAGGATCTCCTTTGGTATCTGAGCAGTTTTTTCTAATAACTTCCAAATCTCTTTCGGAGCTAATTAAAACTTCTACTCCAGTTGCTACAACTATGACAGAGTAAGGATAAAGTATCTGAGCCCTTACAGTGGATGTTGTAGTCTTTCGCAATAATTTGTCCAATTCTTCTTGAGAATTTACTGTTACTTTGTCTCTTCCAACCTGTACATCAAGAGGAAAAACATAAGTGTAACATGGATTCTTATCAGCACTTGTTGTTGGATCAACCATCAAATAATCAATATTTGAACTGCTGTTTAAACTTAAGTTTGATGTTAATTCTTGGCTAGAATCCTTGGCACAAGAATTAAAATAAACCAATGAACCTACAACAAGTATAATACCTAAAAAACTTTTCAAAACGTTCATAAAATAATAATTTTTAATAAATAAATAAAATTGCATTCAATACCCAAAGCCATAAATTAGAAAACTGTACTTAATATTCGTTGAAAAATTATAATAATTATTAAAAATAGAAGATTTTTGAGCTGAAATGCACAAGGAATCAATAATCTGGGATCAACTTCGATCAGGTGACGAATCTGCTTTAAAGAAAATATATGATGCTTATTTCGAAGTATTAATCAATTATGGCCTTCGATTGTCCCCACATAGCGAATTAGTGGAAGATAGTGTACAAGAGCTTTTTATAGATATTTGGAACCTTAAGTCTGGAATTAGCCCAACCGACAATGTAAAAAACTACCTTATTTGCTCTTTTAGAAGAAAACTTTTCAAAAACCTCAAACAAAGAACAAAGCTGACTGATGTATCCATCATTGAATCGGCTGCTACAGATGATCCAGACTTTCTAAATCAACTTATTCAAGCAGAAGATGACAACACAACACAATCTAAACTTACCAAGGCCTTAGAGCTATTAAGTGCAAGGCAGAAAGAGGCCATATTTCTCAAATTTGTAGAAGGCCAGGACTATGAAGCTATTTGTGATACTATGGAATTGAAGTACCAATCCGTTAGAAATCTAATTTCTACGGCAGTTGCAAGATTGAGAGAAAATATTGTATTGTTAGTAATATTTTTTATTTTGGTTGAGTACATAAAGCATTTTTCGAACTTTATTAATTAGGAGGAGATATGAGCAATAACTATTCACATTATAAGACACAAGATTTTCTGGAAGATTCGGACTTCATAGATTATCTATTGACTTCTGATACTCATAAATCAGCTTTTTGGGAACAAATTCTACAAGAAAATCTTCATCTAAAGGAAGCATTCGACGAAGCAAAAGCAATATTCAAAGCCATTAAGTATAAAAATATTCAACCTAGACTTGGATCAAAAGAGAAAATATGGAATTCCATTCAAGCTAATACCGTAATAAACCACTCTCAAAATCCAAAGAAAACTAAATTGTGGCCTTATCTGCTTTCTGCGGCTGCTTCACTTGCCTTAATCCTTTATTTTACACTTTTACGGACTGATGTTGTAATAGAAAGTTCGCTGCTTGCTCAAACTAAAATCGTTCGCCTGCCAGATAGCTCATTTGTGACTCTCAATGCCGGATCTGAGATTAGCTATGATAATTTAAGTTATAATTCAAACAGAAAGTTGAAGTTAAAAGGGGAAGCATTCTTTCAAGTTAAGAAAGGATCAAGCTTTATCGTAACCACTGACATAGGTGAAGTTAGAGTTCTTGGAACAAGTTTTAATATATATTCAAGAAAAAACATTATGTCTGTTCTTTGTTTTACGGGTAAAGTCGGGGTAAAATTCAATTATAGTGAAAAAGATTACATTTTAACTCATGGAATGGAAATAAAATCCGAAAATCATTCAATAAGCTCTTCCACCATAGAAGTTGAAGATTTTAAGTCTTGGAGAGATGGGTATTTTTATTACGAGAATGCGCCTTTATCCCAAGTCATGGAAGAACTTCAACGTCAATATGAACTTAAGGAATTGCAATATTCTAATAATTTACTTAATTATCGCTATACCGGTTTTTTCAAAAAAGATAAAATTTCAGATGCGCTTCAATCAGTATTTATACCTTTGAAACTTAGAGCCGAAGTTAACAATGGCATTCTAAGCGTTAAAGAATAGAAGTGAAAAATTTTTATGTCATTTTTTTGGTTTTATTAAGCCCCTTGTCTGCACAATTACAGATTAGTAAGTCCTCCCCGTTATCTAAAAATAAAATTCAACTTGACCTTGCTTTCAAAAAGCTTGAAGGAGAAAGAAAAATTCACCTTGCCTTTGACCCTTCCTTATGTTCAAAATATTCGGTTGAAAGTTGGGACCCTCATTTATCAACAGATATTATTTTAGAAAATATTCTAAAAGAAGTTCCCTTCAATTTTAAGCAACAAGAATTAACTTATTATCTTATTTTTTTTGATACTGAAAAATTAAAATATCTTAATAATAAAAGTACTTATTCAACTCAAGTGAATCTGTCAGGAACAATTGGTGATATACATTCCAAAGAATCCATAATAGGTGCATTAATTATACTCATGCCAGATGGAATTACAAGTGAATCAGATGTAAATGGAAATTTTAAAATAAAACAAACATCAAAATCTGCAGAACCTTGGATTGAAATTAAATATCTTGGATATCAGACACAGTTAATTAAAAATCTCCAACAGCTTCCATCTAAAATTCAAGTTTCCCTTTATCCTGATATTGCTTTATTGCCAACCATTACGATTGAATCTAACAGACCCATCATAAATCTTGAAAGGATACACGATCAGTTGGGTGAAGAACGTATGAATTTTCAATATAAAATTCAATCCAATATATATAAAGATCCTATGCGATTAATTCAACAATCTTCTGGAGTTGATGCTACGAATGACCGAAGCTCCGGACTTCAGATTAGAGGAAGCAATGCAGATGAGAATTTAATTAAGCTTAATGGCTTAACACTTTATAGTGTAGACCATTTTTATGGAGTCTTCAGCAACATTAACCCATACACTATTTCATCTATTGAATTATATAAAACTTACTTTCCAGTTAACTACGGAGGCAGAGCATCCTCCGTCATTCAAATGTATTCTCCATCACAAATCAAATCTTGGAGCGGAGGGATTGATCTAAACTTAATTACTGCAAATGCTTATATTTTAGCACCGATCTCTAAAAAGATAAACTTTATAGCTGGAGCGCGAACCACTACCTTCAACCTTGGTGATTCAAATAATTTCAATGCGCTTCTCCAAGGGAATAATAAATCAGAAGAACTTTTGAAAATAAGCGATTCAACTGAAGTTACTTCGATAAATCCCAACTATAAGTTCAATGATCTTTTTTTCAAATTAGATTATTTTCCTATTCAAAAATTAAAAATATATTCTTCATTCTTTAAATCCTTTGATCATGTAAATTCAAATTATGCCAGTAGCCGATTGAATAACTCTAACGTTGCGGGCAATTTTTCCGAAAATTCAGACTGGAATTCTCTATTGTATAATATAGAATTATCTTACCACTGGAATGAGAATATTTATTCTAAAATAAATGTGGCAAAATCAAATTACAAGTTTGAACAACAGATCCTTTCAAAAGCAGGCCCAAGAACCCATATCATAATTGAGAATTCGAACGTAATAAATCAACTCATCAATAATAACATCCTGCTTCATAACCAGTTTCAGCATAATAATCAAAAGTTTGTTTTCGGATTAGAATATAATGACTACCAAACAAATGTATTAAATCAGTTCAATAGAAAAATCATCTTCAAAGATAGTACCAGCGTTCAATATGAGATTGCTGGATTTGTACAGGATGAAATTAAAATAAACAAATTATTAAATATTGCTCCTGGAATTAGGGTAAATAAATATGAAGGTAGTTCACCTCTCGAAATCGCTCCTAGACTTTCCATTAATTTTCAGTGGCCTAATCACCAGATGACAACCTTAAATTATGGTAATTATTATCAGCATCTTCGTCAGTCTCTTTATGAAGATCGATTTGGAAGGGAATATAATTTATGGGTGCAATCGGATGATATTAAGTTTCCAAAAATTGTTTCAAACCAATTCGAATTAATTCATAAGTTTATCCAGGATAATTATTCATTAAAAGCAGAGGTATATTACAAACTACTCACTGGCGAAGTTGAAAATCTGATTACCGTCATACATAGTAAGGACTTTAATGAGCCTCCATTACTTAAAACCGATTTAATAAAAGGAAAAGGAAGATATTATGGAATTGATCTTAGTTATGAACAAAGAATTAATCGCTATCAATTCTATCTTATTTATTCATACAATAAATCGGAAAATAGTTTTCCCATAATTGAAAATGGAAATTACTTTCAAAAAGCTTACGCAAGAACCCATCAATTCAAAAGCAATCATACCTACCATTTAGAACATTGGGATTTCACTATCAATACAGTCTACGGAAGCTCCTTACCCTATAATGATATATTTATTACCGGAACTCGTCCTAATGATCGCAAGCCAAAACAGCAAACCAAATATTTGGAAGATTATTTTAGATTTGATTTTGATACACGATTTAAATGGCCTTTAAAAAAATCTAGAATCGAACTTGGAATATCTGTATTAAATTTGTTTGATAAAAGTAATACCAAGTACGCCCAGACTTTGTTCACCTTTTCTAATCAGCAGTCGACGACAGGAAAATCAGAGAAGTTCGTTGTTGGTGCTGAAATTGAAGGTCTTAGAAGGACCCTCAATTTAAGTGTCGGTTATCATTTTTAAACGTTCATAGCAGTTTTTTTCACAATTAGAATTATTTTTGACCCTTTATAAGGTTAAAAACATGGACAGTCACGAAATTGATTACAAGATATATGGTGAAGAACTGCAATTTGTAGAGATAGAATTAGACCCAGGAGAATCAACTGTTGCGGAGAGTGGGGCTTTTATGATGATGGAAGATGGGATATCCATGAATACTATCTTTGGTGATGGATCAAGGGAGCAAACTGGTGGATTACTTGGCAAGGTTTTAAATGCTGGAAAGAGGGTACTTACGGGTGAGAGTTTGTTTATGTCTATCTTCACCAATGAAGGAAACGGTAAAGCCAAAGTGAGCTTTGCGGCACCTTATACTGGAAAGATTATACCATTGGATTTAAGTCAATATGAAGGTAAAATAATTGCACAAAAAGACTCGTTTCTTTGTGCTGCCAAAGGAGTAAACATTGGTATTGAATTTCAAAGGCGTCTTGGAACAGGAATTTTTGGTGGAGAAGGGTTTATTATGCAGAAATTGGAAGGAGATGGAATTACTTTTGTACATGCAGGGGGTTATGTGGTAAAGAAGGAGTTAGCAATTGGCGAAACCTTACGATTAGATACTGGCTGCGTAGTAGCTTATACTTCAAGAGTTGATTTTGATATTGAATTCATCAAAGGACTGAAAAATTGGATGTTCGGAGGAGAAGGATTATTCTATGCCAAATTACGAGGACCCGGAACAGTGTGGATTCAATCCTTACCCATTTCACGGTTAGCTGCTAAAATTGTGTCTTATGGTGGCATAGGTGGCAGAAGAGAGGAAGGAAGTATTCTTGGCGGATTAGGGAATCTACTTGATGGTGATGGTTATTAATACTAAATTTTAATTATTTAAATAAAAAACAAACTATGAAAAAAATTTTAATGCTGATTTTATTGCTGGCATGCGCTAATTCTTCAGATGCACAGAAAGTTTATGCATGGTGGGATGCAGGAGTAAAAGCATCTTATGGACTTACGGGACTTTTAAATTCCAAATTAACTAAAGATAAAAATTATAGCTATCATATTAACACCGGTGGTGGAATTGGTGCTAAGTTTGGGATGTACATTGGTCTTAATAATGGATTCACCTTCGACTTTATGTATAATAAATTAAGTCAAGGATTTGATTATGATATAGGCACATTAACCAATGATCAAAAGATTACTTGGAAAAACTACGACATATCTCTATTGTATAGACATCAAAGCAATGGTGCTTATATTGAAGTTGGACCTCAATATTCAATTGTGAATTCTGTTACAAATGAAGATTCAAATGATCCTACTCATACAGATGTTGCAAATTTTTATAACAAGAACTATTTCAGTGCTGTATTTGGAACAGGAGGATATATATTTGGAGTTGATAATTTCACCTTAATGCTTGGTATAAAAATAGGCTATGCATTAACTGATTTTGTAAATGAGCAGGGTAAATTATTGAATTTCCCTACTCCTAAACAAGCTGAATTTACTGCTCGAGATTCAAAGACTAATCCTGCATTCGTTCAATTGGTCTTAGAAGGAAATCTTGCCTTAGGTTCTTATGCTAAGACTGCTTGTTCAAAGAGAGCACATCTGTTTAGTAGCTTCTAAAAAAATAATTGAGAACCAATCAGTATTAAAACTTAATACTGATTGGTTCTTAATAATACCAGAGTACAAGCCTCAATCGTTTCTATTCCATGTGCATTTGCCAGTTTGGCTAATTCCTCATTTTCGGCGCCTGGATTAAATATTATTCTTCTTGGGTGGAGACTTATTAAATAAGCATATAGATCCTTCTGACGAATAGGATTAATATATAGCGTTACAGTATTTAAGTTTGGATAGAATATTTGATCTATAGTAATATTAATGCCGGCAACTTCCCCTGCTTTATTACTATAAGCAAAGATATCATGATGATATTCTTTTAATAGATGAATAGCTTTAAAAGAGTATCTTTCAGGATTAGTGCTCGCACCTATTACCAGTGTTGACTTATTCATAAGTGTAGTAACAATCTACTTTTCATTTGGTTTTTGCAAGGACTAACTCTTCCAATTTTTGATACTTTATAAATTGGGCATAAGCCGATCTTTTACTAATCAAGTAGCCAGTTCTTCCATCCAACAATCATTGTTTAAATATATAAATTGAAATAAATTTCAAAGCTGCGGACAAGTACTTCCTTATTTTATTTACTCTCACACCCATGTCATACAGATTCTTGGATTGGATATTAGAATATTTATTGATTTTCTCAAAATGATCTTCTGCTGACAGAAAACTATAATGCAATATATTATTACGAAGTGTATTGATAGAAGCTTGACTATTTACTACTTTT
>JBDSHL010000535.1:0-2943 GCA_039918515.1 Saprospiraceae bacterium
AACTGGAAAATAGAATTTTCGAATCGGAAAATGGGGAAACCATTAACGAATAAGAACTTAAAATGGAAATGTCAAAATGGTTCGAATAAGATGGTTGAAATCAGCGAGTCATGATCTTAAAGAAATCTACGATTATATCTCAATCAATTCTAAAAGGTAGGCCAAAATACAATTTCAAAAAATCCGATTTAGAGTAGAAATTTTAAAAAAATTATTTCTTTGGGGAAAATAGTGGATGAATTATACCGCTTTGAAATGATATTTAGTCCAATTTTCGCTACGCTCAAATGTATATAAATTTATGCTAGGCGGCATAATACTCTGTAAGATTTTTAAATTATTGGCATAATTAAAAAATCACATTGGTATTAAATGACCCAAACACTAGAGAATTAATTGATGAAAACTATAGAATAATATATAAAATAATAGGCAAGTACGAAATAAATATTTTATAATTCATCATGAATAAAAAGATTTTAAGAGAAGATTCAATGAATGAAAATTGTTGCAGACCATTAAATTCTAGTATACCCTTTTAAATAATTTCGGGAAGTTAAATATCTCCTTATTAGAAGGCATAGGCTTCAACCTACAACGATATATTACAAATTCGTATCAGAATGTTCAAACGAAAGCCTGAACTAACCTTTACTCAATATTTATTTTTATTCCCTTACTATGTGCTGCAAATTCAGGAGCATACATACATTGTAATGAGCTCACACCATCTGAAAATTCACCCTTAAAAGAAGCTCTTAAGTCGTATTCTAATACGAAGGTCCCTTTTGGCAAGTAGGAAATAAAGAAATCGGTTGCCAAGTCTCTAGGACTCAAATAATAACCTATTCCTCCACTGTATTGATATCCTGACAACTGATGAATAGGCTCAAGTCCTGCAGCGCGCATTACTTTGAGATGTACATAGTCCATAGGTCTATCTGCATTGATGATAATCCTTGCCGTCACTATATCTCCGGTATGAATTTTGTCAAGATCAGTTATGGGTTTCAAAACTTGACCCTTAATAGTATTGGTTTTGACATATAATTCTTTATTTAGAATGAGTTCTTTCATATTGGATTGTTCCACTAAATCCAAATTCTGAAAATATTGATAATATGCCGCACCCCAAGCAATAGATTTATTCGGATTGCTGATTTTAATATTCGCAAATTCTGGTTTGATTTCGGATTTATACCAATTGTTTTTGTAATAAGATGATCCAGCAGCTGATTTAGAAAGATCTAGTTTTTGAGTACCTAATTCAATGGATACAAACTTATTTTCTTCAGTATAATTCTCACCAAACGCCAATATAGAATATATAGCTTCGCTTGTTGATTTCGTTGTTCCCCAATGTTGAGTTTGCTTATTCTTCAACAACCAGGTTTTTAATTCGTCTACCACATTAACATCTTTGGCAACATCATAGAATAATTCTATCATTAAGGCATGCGTTTCAATAGGCATTTGTGTCCAATAATAAGACCATTGGTTTTTCCAGTAACGCCCTAGCTCTTCTGAGACTAGAGATCTTTGTTTTAAAGACTTGACAATGAGTTGTGCAAGATTGGATTTATTATTTTTCGATGCAATAATTCCACACAAGGCTTGTTCGTAAAGTCCATTTTTAATCCAGAAATTTTCTATTTGATTTAAATAGTAGTTATCAATAATTTTCATCGATGCATCTGAATTCCAATCGGAATACAATGCTTTGCAATAATAATAATGAATTGTTATAGAACTTATGTGGTTGTCTTCCCATGAAGCTTTTTTTTCTTTAACCAATTTGGCAAGTTCATCATATTCTTTCTTAATCGAATAATCTAGAAAACCTCGGGCTTTTTTTGCAATATTCTGAAGTTCCTCCATATAATCACCTTCAATATTCAATCTCTTTAGATGTGCAATCTGCACTACAATATGTTGTGTCATGAATTGATCGGGATACATGCCTGGAAACCAACTAAAACTTCCATCTCCATTCTGTCTTTGAGAAAGCTTTGATACAGCAGAATGAAAACTTTCATTCATATTGTTAAAATCCATTAGAAGCGCTACCCTTTTCATTTGTTCAGTCTCTGATTGAGCATCGAGAATCCAAGTTGTTTCCTCAATTAAAGCGGATTTTAATTCTTGATTTTGCAATAATTTAGAAACAGATTGCCCTTCTCCCTGCATTTGCTTTAAAGTTGAAGCAACTTTAGGAAACTTTTTCATGATATGAGTACCAATGGAATTTGCAAAAATACGAGACATGATTTGTTCATTACAATCAAACGGATATTCCATAATATAAGGCAATACTTGAACAGCATACCACACAGGATGAGAACTGAATTCAAGACTAAATTGTTGTGGAGTTGAACCATTGGTAGACAATTTTTTTAAAGCCTCAAAAACAAAATTCTTAGTTTGTCCACCCTTTATTGGCAAAGCAATAGTTTCAGTAATTAACTTTCTATTGCTTACTACTGGAATGACCATTTCTTCTCCATCACTGTGATGAGTACCTTGTGCGATGAAACGAACAATTAAAGTTCTCGTTTCATCTTTTGGAATTTTGACATTCCAATGAATGTTGACATTGGTAGATGGTTTTAGATCAAATGATTTACTTTGATCTTTCGATAAAAATTCTTGACTAATGTCACTTTGAGAACTGGCATCCAGAATAATTAATTGTGTGTTTCCATCTTGGTTTTCTTCAGATAAATTAGAAACCATAGTTGATAATTGAATTTGGTCACCTTGTCTGAAGAATCTAGGATAATAGGGTTTTACCTGAATTGGTTTTCTTGTTACAATTTCTTTGATGTCAATACCATATTTAAGATCTATCGTATGTGCGAACAATTGAAGCTTCCATTTAGTCATAGCTTCATTTATTGTAAACTTAACATTTACTTTGCCGTCAGAATCAGTAGTCAATTGTGG
>JBDSHL010000536.1:0-11745 GCA_039918515.1 Saprospiraceae bacterium
ATTCTGTAAGGCTTTTTTAGCTAACGACGAAGCCATTCCATTTGGAAAATTTTGTAATCCTCTTACTAAATTACATTGAATGCGATTGTCGAATATTCGTGTATACAACTCTTCAAGGTCAGACAAAGTTTCTGGAGTTGTAATTCTCGCGAATGCTGCAATTAAACACATTCGAATTGAAGCATTTTTTTCTTCAAAACAAGCATTTCTCAATTCTTTATAATGTGGTTTGATATTAAGTTCTTTAAATCTTAATAAACAATGAGAAGCTATTAATCGCGCGCTTTCAGAATTGGATTTAGTTGTAGCCACTTGAACAAGTAATGCTGTTGATGCTGGGCAAATTTTATTTCTCAATCCAAATCTAAAAAAACAAAGCATTTGGCCTTCAAGTAAAGTCTGATTGGATTTTTGGTAATTCTGAATTTTACAAATTAAATTCAATGTACTATCTGTTCCACATTTTCCTAATGCTTCCAATATCATTACATTGGTCTCGAGATATGGCCCAGTTGAATCTACTGCAATAAATGAATTAATTAAGGATCGCTCAGCAGATTGATGGCCAATCTGGCCAAGGCTAAAAATAGCAGCTTGTTTAACTGATTCGTTAGGATCTTTAAGTAATTTAATTAATTCTTGGATTGCATTGGTATCGCGATAGGATCCCAAAGCTTCTGCCGATAACATTCGATAAACAGCTTTTGGATTAACTAGAAAATATATTAATGAATCGGTTAGTCTCCTGTCTTGAAAGTTCTTTATATCTTGATAAACCTGGTCATTTAAAGCGTATTTTAAATCGTTTAAATTTTCTTGGGCAGGAGGGAGGCAAGCCCATATCAATGAAATTAAAGAAACGCAACATAAAATTAATTTCTGCTTCATTTAATAAAACAACTAATGTATTAACTATTGATTTATTTCTTCATGAGTAAAAACCAAATGACCCTTTCTATTCTTCAATCATCGTATCTTCAGAATCTTCAGAATCTTCAGATTCGAAGTTTGATGATGGTCTTTGGTTCTCTAAGTTTGGCAAATGTGTCTCACGTTCCTTAGCTAATACACTTTTAGTTGCATGAGGTACAAGTAACAATCTTTGTTTGTCAATTAATTCACCCGTTACAGCACAAATCCCATATGATTTATTCTTTATACGAACTAAAGCCAATTCCAAATTTTGGACAAAATGTCTTTGTCTTTCAGCGAGCTTGGTCATGAATTCTATTTCAGTGTGAATGGAGCTGTCGTCAAACCAGTCTCCGCCTTGTTCATCTGACATATTCTCTCTCAATTCCATCATTTGAGTTTCAATCCCATTGAGCTCGGTTTTGGCAAATTCAAGTTTTTCTAATATTAATAGCCTAAATTCTTCTAGTTCAATATCCGAATAACGTGCTTTCATAGCTTTTTAAAATTTCACGCAAAGTTAGTTATTCGGTGGGCTTAATTTGATTTATTTTTTAATATTAATTTTACTTTAAGTAATATTATAATGCATAAATACTTTATTATAAGTTACTTATACATTAATAAAAGGTATATTAGGAATTATTAAATTAATAGTGCTAAGCTATTTCTAACTAAATTTTCAATTTCTCAAGCATTTCTTTACAAAGTGATGTCAAATTATAATCTGGCTTCCATGCCCAATCAGCTTTTGCATTACTGTCATCAATAGACTCGCTCCATGATTCTGCGATTTTCTGCCTAAAGTCTGGTTTGTAAGTTACCTTAAAATCTGGAATCGTCTTTTGAATTTCAGCTGTAATTTCAGCGGGAGTAAAGCTTATTCCACCAAGATTATAACTAGTTCGAACTTTGACTAGTGCAGGTTCGGCATCCATTAATTCAATAGTTGCTCTTACGGCATCATCCATATAGATCATAGGAAGTCTAGTGTTGGCTTCTAAGAAGCACGTATATTTCCTGTCTTTCAAAGCTCCATGAAAAATTTCAACGGCATAATCCGTTGTTCCGCCTTCAGGTAAGGATTGCCAACCAATGACTCCAGGATATCGCAAGGATCTGACATCGAGACCATATCGTCTCCAATAGTATTCACACCACATTTCTCCAGTTAATTTACTGATCCCATAGATAGTTGTTGGCTGAAAACTTGCATATTGGGCAGTATTGACTTTAGGTGTAGTAGGTCCAAATACGGCAATTGAACTTGGATAAAATACTTTGGAGATTTTTTCTAGGGATGCAATTTCTAATACGTTGAGAAGTCCTTGAATGTTAATTTTCCAAGTCAATTGTGGATTCTGCTCACCTTTTGCAGAGAGTAGGGCAGCAAGATGGTAAATTTGAGTGACTTTATATGATTTTATGGCATTCTGAATGGTATCTTTATCTAACACATCGATGATAAGAAACAGGCCTGCTAATTTATGATTGGGCTCCCGTATGTCTGAACATATGACTTGATTAATCCCATATTTCAATTTAAGTGTTTCTGACAGAACAGTTCCAATCTGTCCATTTGATCCAAGAATTAAAATTTTGTCTGGCATAATTGAGTTATGAAGCTTATTTAAAAAACAAGACCATACTTAATTGACTTAAGTATGGTCGCTTGGAATATTATTATTTTTTATCTTAATTTAAGTGTTGATGTACCTACAAGATATCCTTTATTGTAGACTTCAATTTGATAAACGCCTTTCTGAAGGGCGCCTGGATTCGAGAATTTACCACATGTTTTGACTTCGTCATTTTTGTAATCTACCATAACTGCAGAAGAATATTTAATTTGTGTTCCGGTTGCATTATTGGTTAAGACCCCCGATCCTTGATCAGAAATACTTTCGGTTTCACCTAATGGGTTTATAATTCTAAGATAAAATTTCTCATTTCCTGCATCTGAATTCTTATTCTCAGTTGTTTTGAAGCAAACTTCTATAAAATCTACATCTGCAGCTCTGGATTTGGAAGATGGTTTTTTACCTTCACGATTCTGATATCCAGTTGCATCTATTTTGTTTACTTGAATGGCAGCGGCTCTATTGTATTTTCTTGAAAGTTCTTCTTTGGCTTTATCTAATTCCAATTTTTCAGCAGAAAGATTAGTGTTGGACTCCGTTAGCTTTTGATTTTCTGTTCCCTTTTTTTCTAAGTCTTTCGAGAGATTTTCTTTTTGTTGACTAAGATCTAAATTGGAAGTGTTGAGTTTTTCATTTTCAGATTTAAGCCGATTTATTTCAGCTATATATTCTTCGGACTTGGATTTCAGTGAAGTCATTTCAGTCCTCACCACTTTTAGATTCTTACTATCTTTTAAAAGGATGGCAATTTTTTCTTTTTGCAATCTTAGTTCTTCTTTTTGAACCTCTATACTTTTGTTTAACTCTTCGTTATCGGTCTTCATTGAATTCAATTCAGCAATTGATTCTTGATACTGCTTTTCTAGCTCAACTTTAGCACTATCTAAGCTGATAATTTCTGTTTCTTTTCGGATATTATCTTGACTTAATCTGTTATTGGTAACAAATTGGTAGATATTTGATCCTAATAATGCCAAAATTGCCACAACCGCGGCGGCTTTTAAGTTTTGATTAGATCTTTGATCGGTCATAATATTAAATTTATATTTAAGTGTAAATTTACTAATTATTCAAGCTTTTTCTTTAATTTGAATATTTTTTTTATCTTTAAGTGATTAAAACGATACATATGAGTCAAAAATTGCTTTTTCTTGATATAGAAACAGTTTCTGAGTGCCCTAATTATCTACATCTAGATGATTCATGGAAGGAGCTTTGGGGTTTAAAATCAAGATATTATGCAGAGAAAGAGCCAAATAAGTCACTTTCAGATCTTTATTTTGAAAAGGCTGCTATTTATGCAGAATTCGGTAAAATTATATGTATCAGCTTAGGACTTATGGATGATTATAAGTTTAGAGTTAAATCATTACTTGGTGATGAATCAGATTTATTAAAGGCATTCTTTGCTATTGTTCTAAAATCGTATTCTGATGCTAGAAATTCAATTTTTGTTGGACATAATATAAAAGAATTTGATATACCTTATATCTGTCGTCGTGCTGTAATTAATAAATTAGACATACCTACTAGTCTTGAATTGTCAGGAAGAAAACCTTGGGAAATAAATCATATTCATGATACATTAGAAATGTGGAAATTCGGGGATTATAAGCATTTTACTTCTTTGGACCTTTTAGCTAGATGTCTAGATTTACCTAGTAGCAAACAAGATATTAGTGGTAAAGATGTTGGAAAGGTTTATTGGGAGGAAAATGATATTGAGAGGATCTCGAAGTATTGTCAACAGGATGTTGCATTGACTGCAAGAGTCTATAGAAGATTGAAAGGAGAAAGCGATATTGCTGATGAACAAATTGTTTTCATGTAGTTTCAATTTTATAAGAGATAGTAATTTGTTGAACTGATTTTTCATTTTCTGAGTTGGTGTATTGTAATTGGAAAGACCCTATAATCTCAAATCCATTATGCTTTAATAACTGATCAAAATATGATTTGTGATAATAATATACAATACATGTATCACCGCTTCTTCCCGTTTCAATTTTTGAATGTGTATATTCTCCTTCGATATAGCTAAAATAAGCCATTCCTTTTGGCAACAATAAACTGTAACAATCGGAAATAAATTTTTCTAGATCTTCTTTTGAAAGATATGGAATGCAAAATCCACAAATAATCCCATTAAAAATTTGATTAATTCGAAGAACTTCTCTGCAGTCTAAAACTTCCAATCGAGATTGTGGAATATTGGTTCTTGCTAATTCAATCATGTTTGGTGAGAAATCGATTCCAATTATTTGGAGATCAGGTTTATTAATTATAAGGTACTTGCTTATATTTCCTGGACCACATCCAATATCTAGAATTTTGGCTTTGCGGTCACTTATTTGGTCGCAAAAGAATTTATAACTCTCATTGTACTGCTTGAGATCCATAAAATTGTCTTGATATAATTGGGCAACTTTATTCCAGGTAGTAAAATTTAGTTCTTTATTATCCAAAGTTATATGACTAATTTATATTTTAATTATTAAGGTAATGCATTCAAAAAAAAGTGTTTTTATTTTCTGTTTGCGTTGAATTTATCTATACATTTGACTGGAAATTAAAGGATATTGAGAAAAAATTGTTTAATCGGTTTTATTTTACTCCTTGCAAAATTAGGTATTTGCCAAGTTAACTCTTGTAATTTTTTATGTAACACCGACTTTGAAGATGATAATTTAGTTCAAAATGGACAATTTGGATTTTTTAATCAAAAAGCAGTGTCCTGTTGGAATACTACTGCTACTGATCAATTAATTGAAATATGGGGTAGTGGTTTTCAAGGTGTTTCAGCATATTCTGGAAAGCAATTTGCAGAACTTAATGCAAATATGGTTTCCACACTATACCAGAATTTCAAGGCCAGCTTAGGAAGCAAAGTAATTATTTCATTCGCGCACAGAGGACGAGCAGGATTGGATAAGATGAGTGTAAAAATCGGTCCGGTTAGTGGACCCTTTGTTGATTTGGGTACTTTTTCAGCAGATAATACACAATGGGTTTACAGCACCTTAAGCTATTCATTTCCTTTATCAGGGTCTATAGATTATACCCTTCGATTTGAATCAGTAAGTGCAGCTGGCGGTGCAACAGTAGGTAATTTTCTTGATGCCATTTCAATTAGTTTACCTCCTCCTTCCTTAGATTTTGTGATTGCACAACCTATATGTCCTTTAGATTCAAAGGGCTCTATAAAGCTTTTTAATATTATGGGTGCCGCACCCTTCAGTTTTGAATGGAAAGGTTACCCTCTCATTAAAGACAGTATGTCGTCTAATCTTAAAACTGGAAATTATGAAGTGGTTGTTAAAGATTTTTATGGATGTGAAGCAATTTATAAATTCATTCTGGATGCTATTCATAAGGAAGATACTACTATATTGGAAGTTAAATCTTGCTCAGAATATTTTTGGTCTAGCGCAAACAAATTTTGTTCAAGTTCTGGAATCTATACAGCTCATTTTTTTAATTCCCAACAATGTAATAGTCTTGTTATTCTTAAACTTGAAATATTACCAGTGTACCATGACACCATAAAAGTTCAAGAATGTTATTCATTCTACTGGACAGAAAATTCTATTTTATATAGTCAAAGTGGTTATTATAATCATACTTTCAATAACATTTCAGGATGTGATTCTACTATTACTTTAGATTTAGAGATTCTAAATAAGTCTATTGATTCAAGGGAT
Organism: Saprospiraceae bacterium; assembly: GCA_039918515.1. GTDB lineage: Bacteria > Bacteroidota > Bacteroidia > Chitinophagales > Saprospiraceae > Vicinibacter. Next base: position 6,254 of record JBDSHL010000536.1, read on the forward strand.
TTTTCTGCATGTGATTCATACCTCTGGAAGAACAATGGAGTGACTTATTATAAATCTGGTGTTTATAGTGATACTCTAAAGAACTTATATGGTTGTGATTCAATACTATTACTTAATTTGGAAATCCTTCCTTCTGTTCATCAATTTCAAAAAGTTAAAACTTGCGACAATTTTACATGGCCAGTTAATGGATTGTTTTATGATAAGAATGGAAATTATGAAGCAAGATTTACAAGTGCACTTGGATGCGATTCAATTGTAAATCTTGAGCTTGAGATCCTTCATTCTGTTCGCCAAAATCAAACGAGAATAGTTTGTGATTCATTCAATTGGCCAATCGATGGAAGAACTTATTACAAAAGTGGTTTATATACTGCTCTATTTCAGACTTCATCAGGATGTGATTCTGTCATAGAACTTAACTTGGAATTGACTCATGGTACTAAGTCAAATCTTCAAATAAGTTGTTGCGATTCATTTATATTTGATTTTAATCATCTAATATACCATACTTCAGGTCACTACGAATTTCATCTTACAAATGTAGAGCAATGTGATTCTACAATTTATTTAGATCTCCAAGTAGATAAAAGTAAACGTATTGAATATCCAGCCCGAGCTTGTGAAGAATATACCTGGTCACTTAATAATGAAACTTACTTTAACTCTGGAATTTATATATTTAACACCCAGACAGAGAAAGGATGTGATTCAACTTGTGTTCTCAAATTGAAAATAGATTCAGCTTTTGTTTTGATTGATAGTATTACAGCGGTTGAATCATACAATTGGAAAGCAAATAATATTGTATACAATAAATCCGGTATATATGACACGCTTTTTTATAGTAAGGATGGATGCGATTCTGTCAGAATGTTGGTACTAAACATTCTAAGAAAAGGTGAGGTATGGATGCCTAATGTATTTTCTCCAAATGAAGACAGAATTAATGACCGATTTGTAGTTTATGCAAGTCCAGAAATAAAAATAATTAATAGTTGTAGAATTTTCGATCGATGGGGAGAGCTTGTTTTTGAACGTAAGAACTTTAAGCCGAATGAAGAAGAGTTCGGATGGAATGGACAATTAAGGGAATCGTTATTATTGCCAGGAGTATTTGGAGTTGTCGTTGAATGGACAGATTTAAAAGGCAACAAAAGAATCTTATATGGAGATGTGACTCTGATTCGATAGAAACGAATTGTATTTAATTGGAAAGTAATGAACTATGCAAAATAATTATTTTCGTAGCAATGTAGGTTTTATTTTATTATTTGTTTTGTATCAATTTGTACTTGTTGGAATTCATTATTTTCTGATGCTATAAGTGGCGTTATTCTTTGAATTAATTCGTCTTGATTCATGAGACCTTTACATTTCTTAAAGAATATCAATAAAGTAGTAAATTATATTCATTCACTCATTTGATTGTTTTATATTTGCCGTTCTTATTATAAACTAGATAGATGCAAGATTTATTTTCTCTTTTTTCTAAGATAGAGAACCCAACAACAGAGATGGTACTATTTACCTTTCTTCTGGCTTTTCTTTGCTCAGCAGCTATCGCATTGACTTATCATATTACAACTCCTAGTAGTTTTAAGACCGCTAATTATATTCAAGCTTTAATGTTGAGCTCTTTGATAGCTACCATGATCTTGCAGAGTATTGGAGATAATGTTGCCTCTGGATTAGGCATATTAGGTGCACTAACTATAATTAATTTCAGGACTAGTTTTAAAGATCCGAGAGATATCATTTTTATGTTTGCATCTTTGGGCGTAGGGATCGCTTGTGGATCATATGTATTTGCAATTGCCATTATTGGAACGTCTATGTTTTGTTTGCTCGCCTTTTCACTTAAATTTACTAACTTCTCATTGGGCAATCATGCAATTTGGATATTAAAATTAAGGCATAGTAAAAATATACCTACCATAGAAATAGAGAATATATTAAGAAGATATTGTAAAAGATTTGCTCTAGAAGGCCTGCGAAATACTTTGGTCAATGAGGTGGAAGCACAAGATCGTGACTATCTAGTCGCGTTGAAGAATGAAAAGCACTATGAACTAATGATGTCTGAATTGCGACAACTTGGAGTCGAAGTTCGAAGATTTATTAATCAAAATTCTGAAACCTCAGATATATAAAGTATGAGATTTAATCTACTATATATACTCATACCTTCGGCATTCATTGCAGTTGTTTTTTTGTTAAGAGATTTTCAAGGAAAAAGTGATTATACCTTCTTTGGCACTGCGGAAACAGAGTCGAGATTATTATCAGTTGATGAAGATGTGTGGATAAGCAAGATTTTTGTTAAGGTTGGTGAATATGTTCGAGTAGGGGACACCTTAGCCATTTTAACGAGCCAACTTAAGGAAAGAAATGAATTGAATTACGGTTTAGATTTAATTCAAATTGACAATGATGAATACGCACAGCAAAAGATAATGAGCAGCGAAAGTGCATCATTGCTTGCTCAAAAGAATGCTGATGTTGCAGAAATTCAGAGTGAGTTGCGAAATTTGAAAACTAAAGATTCGTTGGATCATGTGTATCGTAAATTAGTATTGGGGGACAATGTAGATTATGATAATGCGTTAGTTCTGTCAAGTATCAATTCGTTGCAGAATAAAGTTTCCCAGATTCAAAATTTATATTATTCTAAAATAAATGAACTCAAAGAAAAATATAATACCAAAAAAGCATTTAGTCAATCGGAAAAGAAACAGAAGAATGCACTATTTAATTTTGATAAAAAAAAGAATCATTATTTAATTCTAATCGCACCTATCGATGGATATATCGATCAAGTCGCGGTCAATTCAGAATTGCCTATCCAAGCATTTAGAGAAATAGTTAGAATTACTCCATTAAAATCAACAAAAGTAGTAGGATTCATTAATGAAAACTCGAATGTTCCATTTAATCTAGCTGATACTGTTGATCTTTCATCGGTGGTAAGACCTAATTTTAAAACTAAAGGTATAATTATATCCACAAGCCCTAAATTGGTTGAATTGCCTTTAAGATTGCGAAGATTTGTAGAAGTTCGAGCATGGGGAAGGGAGCTTACCATATTTACACCTTATCAGAATGATTTTTATATTGGTGAGAAAATCTCAATTTCACTCAATGTTGTTAAAAATTTATGAAAAATATTTTCATTTGGCTTTTTATGTCTTTACCTTTTTTGACTTTTTCACAAGTCAAAATAAAAGATATTCTTAACAATTCATTATTAGACATTAAAGTTCAAAATAGCATATTGCTAAAAAATGAAGTTAAAAGCCTTGTATTCAATAGCCCATGGATTAAAAGTGTCGAAGGTAGAGTTGGAATTACAGGATCTACATTAGGGGATACGATATATGGTTATTTACGCAACGAAGATAATTATGATCTTATCTTAAGAATGAATAGTTTCAGAATGATTAAAAGAGAAAAACGGGTTAAAAAGGCTTTGGAAGCAAATTTAAATACTGAAGCTGAGTGGATACTTGAAAGTACCTTGTTAGAGCGATATGAATTGATTATTGACTATAACTTTTTCGGACAAGAAATTAATCAATTCAACCTTCAAGATAATATACTAAAGAAAAGGCAAGAACTTGTTCGTGAGAAAGTTGAGATGGGACTGGATTTCAAAGTTAAGGAGCTGTTGCAAATTGAGGAGAACCGCAGTAAATTATCAAAAGATCTTTTTCAACTTAAGCAACAATTTTTGGAATGTAAATCAAAATTGGAAAATTTGCGAGTCATAGATTCTATTCAATTCATTGATACTTTTCAGTTTGTAACTATTGAAAAAATTCAAAATACGTTAAATAATTTAGATATTGTACCTGAGGATAATTTTGAATTCCAATTGAAGAAAAGTGATATGGAAATTGCGCTTGCTAAATTGGATTATACCAATAGTCAAAACACTGAAATATTTGACGGTATTAGATTTTCTTATGATAATCCACTCTATCTTACACTACCTAAAAAATTTAATACCATCAATAATTTTTCAATCCGTGCAGGTTTCAAGATTCCGATTTCTGGAAACAATAATTATCGGAGAAGTCAAGCAGAAATTCAACTCAAAGAGAAAGAGTTAAGTATGCAATATGTTCTTGAAAAAAATAAATTTGCCAACCATGATTTGCGTGTTAAGATCTACTCTTTGATCGAATTTTATAATCGTTGCAAAAGACTTGAAACCCAAAGTCTTTACCACTCATTAATGAGCAATCCAATATCTAAGCAAAAGTTAGAACCATTGGATTGGTACGATCTTCAATGGACTTACGAAGAAAATAAATTTCAGTATCTTTCGCTATCAAGAGATATTACAAAATTATATATCCAGTTACTATATACCTGTGGGCGATTAGGAAAGTCTCCACACATCAATTATCTTAGTGAATTGGGAGAGGTTTGGTAAAGTATTCTAACCACTATTTGCTGCATCCAACAATTTCTGAATGTCAAATTTTTTCATTTGCATAAAAGCATACATTGTTTTTGGTGCAGTTTCAGGGTTGCTCATCAAACTTCCTAAAATACTTGGTACAACTTGCCACCAAATGTTATATTTGTCTTTTAGCCAGCCACATTTACCTTCTTCTCCTCCTTGCCCCAGCTTGTTCCAATAATAATCAATTTCTTCTTGTGATTCGCAATTTATAACAAAGGAAATTGCTTCATTAAATTTAAATTCTGGTCCACCATTTATAGCCATAAACTTAGTATTGTTTAATTCAAAAATAGTAACCATCGGAGTATTGTTCACAATTTTTGAATTTGGAAAAATACTTAAATAGTATTCAGCGGCTTTCAAGGTATTACTATCAAGCCAAAGACAAGGATAAATAGATGAAATCATGTTTGGTTTAATTTTATGGGTTGCGTTTTAAATTAATTTGATCAAATCCAAAAGGGAGAAGGGCAGAACATGAGTCGAAAATTAAGATTTTACTTTTAGGATGACCTAGAATTATTTCAATTTGATCATTGTTATGGGTTTCAAATTCATGTAGAACTTGCCTGCACATACCACATGGTGCAGGTGGATTTTCCGATAAGTCAAATGTTTGACAGCAGATGGCAATGGAGATAATTTTGATAGATGGAAATTGGGCAGTTGCAGAGTAGAGTGCTACTCTTTCCGCACACATTCCGCAGGGATAAGAAGCATTCTCTTGATTGAAACCTGTTATAACCTTATCATTTTCTAAAAGTACTGCAGCGCCAACCCTAAAATTAGAATATGGTGCATAAGCATTAAGATAAGCATGATAAGCCTCCTCTAATAATTTAGATTGGATCTTGCTTAATTCACGGAAACTTTCAAATTCGTTGTAAGTTGTAGTAAACTCTTTTTTCATTGATAAGTGGCTAAGTGCCTACTTGGAAATTATTAATTTAATACTATGTAATTCATCGTTAGCAGTACATCTTAATAAGTATAATCCGTTTTCGAGAGTTTCAATTGGAAG